>JAUPUA010000049.1 GCA_030917805.1 Patescibacteria group bacterium | reverse complement strand
GCTACGACATCTTATTCGGCAAAGTCAGAGAGTTCGTTCATCAGTACATGTTCGACCAAGTAGTAGAGCTGTCTGATTTGAATATGCTTAGGAACCTTTCTGAAGTAGAATACATCCGACTAATCAAAGATACGTTCAAGAAAGCCATAAATGAATTAACTGTTCAAGACAGTGGCGATACCGAGATAAAAAATTATATAAAGATAAGTGAGTCACGACCATTCGTAGTTAATGACAAGGGTTTTGTAGTACCTAAAAAATCAGTCTTCAATAAGATTGTTGGCGATAGTGACTTCGAGCTAGTTTTTGCAGGATTTATCGAGTCGTGTGAAGACGTAATTTCATTTACTAAGAACTTCCAAAATAAGGAAGCTAGTGCACTTAGGGTTGAGTACAAGAACTCAGAAGGGTTTATTGCCAACTATTATCCTGATTTTTTTGTCAAAGTAGATAGTAAGACCGTATATATTGTTGAGACTAAGGGGCGTGAAGATGACGATGCCAAGTTGAAGTTCAAGCGTCTGCAGAAGTGGTGCGAAGATGTTAATAACAGACAGAGCAGGATGACATACAAAGCCCTGTATATTAAACAAGAAGATTGGAATAAAGATAAGTTGAGGTCATTCGACGAAGTAATACGAGTCTTCGGAGACAAATAGTAACAACCGAGCGTTCCTTTCTAGATGCAGTGTTATCCAAGTTTAGCCCTGTTTATCAAAATTGTTTGCTTCACTGATGCGCCCTGAGTCCAATACTTTCTACCGTCTAGATTAAGGTAAATATATGTAGTTTTACCAAAGTCTTCTTTGTAGCCATATTTTCTTATACCGAGTACCATTTGCTCGAACCAGGGTCTACGCTGGACGTTCCATTCTGAGACAGTGTACTCGTGCGGAGCAAACTTTTGATAGGTCCACGCAGTCTTCCAGTGTACAGATGCTACATACAGTCGAAAGTCCTCAATAAAGTACTCCTGAGCCTCTTCCTGGCTCATTTACCGCCTTTCCTGAACTCAGGGTCCTTACGTTCTAGATACCACTTACAGGTTGCTAAATCACCCTGCATGATTGCATCTACAACTCCTAGCCTAGCTCTTTCCTTAATTGAGTCCTGAGATTGCTCTAAAATGTAAGTAAACTCACGGTTATGGCGTGTGTGGTAGTAGTAGGTTTCGTGAGATATACCAGAGGTCGCACAGGCTTGTCTTATGCTCAAGCCACGCCTTCTAGCTACTATGACTTTCCTGACAGTATCTGGCGTGATTATTGTAGGTCTGCCGATACGTTTGTTTTGTGATAGACTCATATTACTAAACCACCACTCCACTTGTTAATAGCGAACCTGAAAGCTGGAATAGTTCTACTAGATTTTTTAGCTTATAATCTTCATTAGCAGCTAAAGCAGATGTTTGAAATGCGTCCGCTATCTCCTGCCAAACGTTACTTGAAGACATAGCATAGATATCATCGAACGGTTGTAACAGGTTAAATTTGACCTTTTTACCATCAAATAATAGGTTCTGACATACAAATTCAATTAACTCCCGTTTTTCTTCTAATTCTGCGTACTCAAAAAGGTTAGAAGCGTCCCTGCAAATCTCTAACAGTGCCAGAGCATCATCGTAGTAGCCATTTCCTGCATCATCCATAGTTTCCAGCTTACGGCTGTGAAACTGTATCTGAGCATCCCAATCTTGTTTGTATTTTGAATATTCAGCCTGAGTAATGCTCCTTAGTGTCTATTGCTATTATGTCCTTATCAAGGTCAACCGACCTCTTTTTCGGAGTCTCTTTAACTTCTTCTTTCATTACATCGTCTCTTTACAGGGTATTATACATTTATTACAGACGAGGTTATAATCAACCACAATGGAGAGACAAATTGCATACCAACAGCTCGAGAAGAGGTTTGAAGAGACTACCCTTCTCCTAGAAAAGGGCATCTACAAAGTAGATGACGTAGTAAACTGCTTCAATGCGATTGGTCACTATATGACATTTGTAAACACCCTTAGACCCTGTAAGAAAGCCGCTAAGAAGCTAAGAAACAAAAACGAGTCAGTTAAAATCTCAAGCGAACTTAAGAAAACAAGACAAAAACTGATAACCCAACTTAAAAAGGATACCCTGAGAATAAGAGAGATTGCTGACAATAACAAGCTCGTATACAAAAAAATGACAGATAGCCCCGTAGATATGGGTCACAACCCTAAACGTATGACAACATCCTATTTAATCTTGCTTGAGGAGTATCTTGAGAAAGATGACGAAGACTACCAAGAGCTTATCGGGAAACTGGGACAAGCCAGATGGCTACTAAGAATAATGGAAGAGAAAGAGCTACTTGCCAAGAAGAAGGGTCTCTGGGGTTCAGAAGAATATGATAAGGCTCAATCAAAGTACGGAAAAGCAGTCCGCAGGAATAAAGCCTTCAAAGAATACTCAAAGATTGACGACTATTCTGACCTTGAAGCGATAAGGAGGCATACCTATCAGGAAGTTTCTGATGACGAATTACATCAGTTCTACATGATTCACTTTGAGTTATTCTACATGGACGATGTCAGCAGAGATGTCGAAGGCAGAGAGAAGCATCTAGTAGACGAATCTATGGCAGAAGTGAGGATAAGCCTTGAAAGAATCCATAACCTATTTTCAATAGCCATAATTGATATACCTTTTTATAGCAGAATGTTTGGCTGGACCATCGAGCATCTGTTACCCACTTTTCTGTCCGTGGCAATCTTGGCAGCTATAGCTTTAGCCATAACAGCCATCTTCGATATACCTATTGAGAACGTCCTGAAGTTCTTTTAATTTAAACTAATTTTAACCCCGTTACTAAACGCACTATCGTGCAGTTCAGCACTAACTGGAGTTATTCCATTAGCCACATCAAACACTACAGTTCCACTGACGCTACTGCCTGGATTGATTTGGTTGAGGAAGGTACTTCCTCCTTCAGGATTAGCATATAAAGACGCTAAGCCGTCTGCTGAGAGCCTAGAACCGCCAGTATCGTAGAGGTACTGGCTTGAGCTATCAAATATTTGAGCTTCAGTACCGATATTCTTAACACTTACATCCAGAAGACAGAACTGTAGATGTACGCCTTGGTAATATAGTCACCGATCCAAACAGTGTGATAAAGAGGATAAACGATGGTTACGCCGACTTCCTGGCCAGGGCTTGTGGAAGAGCCTCAATACTAAGATACTTTGATCAGGTCAGAGTTTCATCTGAGTCTGGCTCAGTTAATCCTATCATTGATGGAGTTAAGGGATATCTAGACAGCATTGAGCATATTCAAGCCTGAAATATCTTCTGATTTATAATATGTTTTTATAACATTGCTAGAGCATGTCGTACAATCTCTATTATTCAACATAATTATCCAATTCCAACTATTTGATATAGTTGGAAAGATGCAAGTTCTTGAATTGAAAGAATCAAGTCAAAAGGTTTTGAAAGCCTTCAGTCAACTACTACCACAAGTTACTTCACACAGAGGAGACTTGGTAAAGAATCTTCCGTTAATTTTAAACAATCCAAATTCAGCAATATTTATTGTAAAAAATGACACAGAAGAGATAGTAGGGTTAGCTATAGTGAACCTTTACCAGAAGGCTTACTACCTGGAAGGTAGATTAGATGATGTAGTTATAGACAAAGATAGCCGTGGCCAAGGACTATCTAAATCTTTAGTCCAAGCAACTATTGAATGGGCTAAAAGTAAAGGAGCGGAGTCCATTGAGTTGGCCTCAAGGCCAGCAAGAGTTGAGGCTAACAACCTATATAAATCTCTAGGCTTCCAACATAGAGAAACCAACGTCTTTAAACTCAACCTTTAACCTAGGTTTGATATACTTAATTTCTAGATGCCAGAACAATCAAATATCATACGCTTACCTGGACTTATAGACGTACACGTTCATCTCAGAGACCCTGGCCAAACCCAAAAAGAAGACTTTACATCTGGAACTAGTGCCGCAGTAGCGGGAGGATTCGTGACAGTTGTAGATATGCCTAACAATGCCGAGCCAATTACTACCGTTGAAAGACTCAAGAACAAAAGAAAGGTAGCTGAAGAAAAAACCATCTCAGATATTGGCTTCCACTATGGTTCACTTGGAGACAACTTAGATACTTTTGAAGAAGCAGCTAAGCTTAGCGTCGGTCTAAAACTCTACCTAAACAACACAACTGGTGGTTACTTACTGGATGCTAAACACTTAAAGAAAATCTACGCCGCTTGGCCAAAAAATAAGGTAGTTCTACTGCACGTTGAAGAAGATGTTATTGACGTAGCTATTGAGTCGATGAAGGACCTCAAGCGCCCGATTCACGTCTGCCATATGCCAAGTAAAGAAATACTCGAGAAGATTATTAAGGCTAAGGCTGCGGGCTACCCTGTAACTTGTGGTGTTTGTCCTCACCACTTGTTCCTAACTAACGATGATGTTGAGACATTAGGTAGCTATGGTAAGATGCTTCCTTCACTTAAGACAAAAACGGACCAAGAATACCTCTGGGACCACTTAGACAACATAGATATCTTTGAATCAGACCACGCTCCCCATACTCACGAAGAAAAGAAGGAGGGTGCCCACGGAGTTCCTGGGCTTGAAACAACTCTTCCACTTCTTCTTACTGCCGAGAAGCAGGGTAGAATAACAAGAGAACAAATCATTGAGAAGTGCTTCACTAAGCCAGCCGAGATATTCAATCTTAAAACCGATGATGATAGTTATGTAGAAGTTTCTATGGAAGAATACGTTATTGATAATAAGGACCTCAAGACTAAATGTGGATGGTCACCATTCCACGGTCAGAAAGTTACCGGTAAGGTCCTGAAGACAGTGATTAGAGGTGAAGTCGTCTACGAGAATGGAGAGATCAAAACAAAACCAGGTAGCGGTAAAGTTATAGAGAGTTAGGTATGGCAAAGATAGGTTCAGTTCAAATAAGCACACCAGTAATGAACGCTGCTTGTAGCGTAGCTAAGTCTATTGAAGACGTAGAGGCTCTATCTAAAACAAAGGTAGGGGTGATCTTAGTCGGCTCAATTACAGTGGAGGCTAGAGACGGCAACCCAGAACCTAGATGGTTTGTTGGCGAAGGATACGCCCTCAACTCATTCGGTATGCCTAACGGAGGCTTAGAGTTCTACCGTACTAACCTTCCAGAGATGATTGAGATTGCTCATAAAGCAGATAAAAAGTTTGCCCTAAGTGTTGCTGGCTTCAGCACAGCTGAATATGTATCTCTTGCTAAGCTGGCCGATGAAGCTAAGGTTGACCTACTTGAGCTAAACTTTGGTTGCCCTAATGTAAGTATTGATGGAAAGCAGAAGCCAATAGTAAGCTTTGACCCTGTGAGCCTTGATGAAATTATTCAAGCTGTCAGTGAAGTGACTAAGGTGCCTCTAATGATTAAAGTATCGCCATATTCAAATCCAGCAGAATTGGCTAGAGTTGCCGAAGTAATCAACGCCTCTGGCAAAGTTAGTGCCGTTGTTACGGCTAACACCTTCCCGAATGGCTACCAAACAGAGCAGGGTGAACCAGTAATTGCTAGCAAGTTCGGTGGGGTAAGTGGCTCAGCGATGTTGCCAATCTCTTTGGGACAAGTTAGACAGTTCAGGAACTCTCTAAGAGACGATATCGCAGTTATTGGAGTTGGTGGAGTTGAGAGTACTGAAGACGCTAAGCAATACTTTGATGCAGGAGCTGAGTTGGTCCAATGTGCCACTCTCATCGTAAGAGACGGTCATCAAGCGATGGATAAGATAGTAGCAGTATGAGCAAAGTATTCACAAACGCAGCTCAGAGGATAATGGTCGCACTAGATGTTGATGAGTTAAGCCAAGCTAAAGAACTCGCCGAAGAACTTAAAGGTTTAGGTATAACTTTTAAGATTGGTAACCAGCTAGGTACTTACGAAGGCTGGAAGGCTGCAGTAGAGTTTGCTCACTCCTATGATGCTCAGATTTTTTGTGACACGAAGTTTAAAGATATCCCTACGACTGTTGAGAAGTCTTCAAAGGCGATCACACGTCGTCAGCCCGAGTTCTTTAACATTATGGCTGATAACAACCTAGAGGCTCTAAAGGCTGCCGTAAGGGGCATAGATACTGCTGTTGAGGAGTTTGGTTTAGCCGAGAGACCCATCCTTTTAGGAGTGACCGTTCTTACTTCAATTAGCGAACAAGAATCCGAAGAGATATATGGTGGTGTTCCTTCTGAGAAAGTCCTACAATTTGCCAAAAATGCAGCAGAAGCTGGGCTTGATGGGATAGTTTGTTCTGCTCAAGAAGTAAAATTACTACGAAGCGACCCAGCTACAAAGAATTTATTACTGGTAACGCCAGGCATAAGACCAGAATGGGCTGCCCCAAATGACCAGTCTAGGATAATTACGCCAAGTCAAGCTATCAAGGACGGCTCTGACTACCTAGTTATTGGACGTCCCATCACTCAACCACCTGAAGAGGTTGGTTCGCCGAGAAAGGCAGTTCTGCGTATAATAAAGGAATTAGAAGAAGTTAAATAAAGGGGAACATATGGCACAAGTATCTAACGAAACTAAACAAAAAATTGCAGCAACACTTTTAGACTGCGGACTGCTTAAGTTCGGTGAGTTTAAACTTAAGAGTGGCATAATGTCTCCTTTCTACATTGACCTTAGAAAAGCTCAATCTTACCCAGAAGCTTTTCATACGATTACAGATGTCTATAGTGAAATGATTGAGGACCTGGACTCTTCGGTATTATTAGCTGGAGTTCCAGAAGCAGCTACTCCTTTAGCTGCAGCAGTTGGTTACAGACTAAAGAGAGCCTTGGTCCAGCCTAGAAAAGTGGTCAAAGAGTATGGAACTAAAAGTTCGGTTGAAGGAGAGTACAAAGAAGGAGATAGTGTAGTTCTTATTGACGACCTTATAACAAAGGGTGATTCCAAGATTGAGGCCATAGAACAAGTTCAGGCTGCCGGACTTAAGGTTGAGAAGCTGATTATCCTAATAGACCGTGAGCAGGGTGGGGTAGAAACTGTCGCTAAGGCTGGGCATACAATTGAAGCAGCCTTTACCATAACCGAACTACTAGATATTCTCCTTGAGCTTGGGAAGATAGAGCAGAGTCGATATGACGAAGTCCTAGAGTTCATTAAGAACAACTAAGCATAATGATCTTGATTTATAATATGTTTTTCTAACAGGGGTGGAGTAATTTGGGAATTACCCTTGACAACTTCTCACAGAAGCCAAAACTAGAGCTACCGCTGTTAATCTTGGTCGCACAATTACCATTGTGCGACGCATATACGCCCGACTATGTTCATATAGATATCTTTATGGTATAGTATTCGCTAAATATGCAAATAGAGCTAGAGTCCAGCAGGGAACTTAAGCCAGTTTCTGAGGCAATTGCAGCCTTTCCAGGCACTGAGATTAAAGACGAACCCGTTACCCCTCACTATCAAGCTTGGGGATATACCATTGGGTACTTAGTAGATAGCGAAGGACGAAACCTACCTAAAGGCTCAAATACGGCATTCTTTAGAATAGCTCCAGGTGGTATGACTGAACCAGTCTATGTCACTAAGCCAGAGGTTGGCTCAATATTCACCATTAAGGCAATGAGGGGCTTTGGCAGAGCGATTATTACAAGAGCAAATGGTGATTATGAAGAATCCAACCTTACGGATGGGCCTGTAGTAATAAATCCAGGAGATTCTTACTCCTACGTAAATGATGGCTCGGATGACCTAGTACTTCACGACCTAGCAACTCCAGAGTTCAAAGAAGGTGATGATGCCGACCTCACTGTCTCCGCCTACCCTGCCCCACACGGGAATCCTATTCCTCAGAAAGATCACTCTTGTATTGTACTAGAGACAAAAGATGGACCAAAGGTGATTGAACTACCTGATAAGTTCTGGAATACACTAGGAAGAGCTTCGAGTGGTAAGAAAACAGTCCAACAACTCGAGTCTCAAGCAGTACCTAGCTTTGAGAGGAAAGGCTTTACAGGCAGAATATTCGTAGACAAAACGGAAAAGCGTGGCTTCAATGCTATGCAAATAGATGTAGACGGATCACACCCAGAAAAAGAGATTAAAGCTGGCAACACTAGAGTTTATTATGTTGTAGATGGAACTGGATTCTTTAAGTTGAATGGCCAAGAGAGAAAAGTGAAAGATGGAGACTATATAGAGATATCAGAGGGTGGCAGATATTCATACCGAGGCAAGATGAGACTATTCGAAGTCAATATCTCACCAGATAACACTTTTGGAGACTCACTAGTCTAGCAAAAACGCAATGACATCGCATATAAACTTCACTAGAGATCCTTCACACCCAGATCGAGAATTCGCTGGAAGCCTACCGCTCTTCGACGGAAAGATGCCTACTAGTTTTCTGCCCTATAGAGGTGTTACACTCGATGGGGCTCCAATAGAATTCCAGGACGAAACCACTGCAGACAGGCTTCATCAGGCTCTAGTTGATGGTAAAGCCTTAGGAAGTTCAGCAGTATTTGATTGCTTAATATTTGCAGCATTAATGTTGGAGGTACCTATCGGTAAGGCAGGGGAAGACAAACATTTCCGCTTCAGTGAGGAGACAGAAGAGCGTACACTTGACCCAGCAGATGTTACCGTTGCCCAGCCAATAAATCTTGGATCAATAAGAGGAGGAAACGATGAGATAACCTACTGCCATACTGTCGTTCCTGCCCATACTCCAGAAGGAGCTACCTATCTACACAGACTTGGTATAAAAACCGTATGTCTGTCTAGCCTAACTGAAGCTATGGGGCTATATCGCTGTACTGTTGCACATCCAATGGCTTCAATACAGTTTGATGGTCAAGAGAGAGTAGTATTCTAATTATTACTTTAGAGAGTGCTTAAGCTTGAATTCTTTGGGGTCTAACAAATATAGTTCTAGCCAGAATATGCCTAGATAAAACTAACGTATGCCACTAGAAACATTAGAAGCGGAATTCAAAGAAATAGTCGAAACTGTAGTTCAGCCAGTGCTAGAAGGACCAGGGAGACCAATATACCTCACGCCAGGACTTCTTGCTCAAAACAGCACAAACATCACTACTCACAGAGTAGGCTATATGCTCTTTAAAGACAAAGAGCCTGAGGGAGTGGGAGGTATAGATGGACTAGATTTTAATCCATCCCACGCCCTACAACTAATTACAGTAGAGCCCTCACCTAGAACAATATCTGGCCAGGCAATGTTCGGATTAAGGCGTAGCGGAGGTTTCTCACGTAGTCTTCTTGATAATCATACCCACGGCTCAACCACGAGAGAGCTAAACCCAGAAGAGGTAGAAGCTCTCGTTGCATTCTCAAGAAGTCCAATGCTCTGTATGGGTGAACTTGCGGTCATCCTTCAGGTTACAGAAGATGAAGCTAGAGTATTCGCTGAAGCAAGGTCGTCGCATAGAGAAGATATGGTTGGACTCCGTGAAGAGCTAAGAGCCATAGAAGAGGCTGAAAGGGGTTAACACGTATGATTGAATATTTAGAACGTCCTGAGATACCTCTGCAAGTCCAAAATGGAAGAACAGAAATAAATGCCGTAGTCCCTGTTCAGCTAGGAGTGTCCGCATTAGATCCTACCATTAAACAAGCAGTAACCGCAGCTCAGCTGGCCGAAGTTGTAGTGGATCAATATAACGAAGATATCGACTGGCTGAGGTCCTATAGGCGAGCCCATAGTATGCCTGAAGATGATTTACGAGGCTTTGAAGAATTTAGCCCAGAGTGGTCTATAACTGCTGAACCCGACACAGCTGCAAGTGGATTCTTAAGGCTCGGTTTCAGGGAAGGTAATAATGAGCATATTATTAAACACTCACCAATCCCAACTATCTTCCGAAACCAGCACTTCAGAGACAGCGGTTTCTTAACGCCAGACATCTGGAAAGAGACTGGTTACTTCCCTCTGAATTACCGAGAGCCTTATGGCCCAGTAATAGTATGTATATCACCTGAAAGACTAAGGCTGATCGGCAATGAAGTACCTGAATTGCACTGCGTAATAGATGAAGCAGGAGGCATTGCTGAAGTAGTGGGAAGCAGTTTTGACTCAGAATACCTAGACAGTATTGCGGTAGCTATAATGCTTAGGAATTTAGGCATAGCTTATGTAAACCAGGCGGCAACGATAGCTAATGCTGCTTAGTACTTAAGGCCCTCAATTAACTCCTCTGATCAGTAGCTATTCGCATAGTGATTTATTATAAAAAATGAATAATTAGTTGATCTTTGTCTATCAATATGTTAGAATATACATATGACAAAAATTCACGCAGCATTTGAAAGAATACCTGATGAAGGAATGGCAGAAGCCGCTAGTGATTGGGTGCTTACCAACGGTTATAAGTTCGCAACACTTCCATATGTTGAAGAGCAGTATGGTGGAGACGGCAAGTTCCCTCCTGTCCCTGCATACACAACCGCAGTAACTGTTGCTTACCTACAAGATACCCCGCAGGGCACTGGACTAAGAACTCAGCGATGTAATATGTTTACAGACTTAACTTCTGAGGAAGTAGTATCTGCTAAGTACCAAGAACGTGTTGGTCGTATACAAGATCAAGAAGAACTATTTGCTGGAATAGTCAGGGTTATTCCTGAATTCAATTACACCATCGAGGGAATGAAAACGTGGTGTATGGAAAGAGTAAAAAGAGAAGGCTTAAAAGTAGTAGCAGCTCACCAAGTATGCCAAGTTCCTGCTGATAATGGGGTTATAGATGCCCTAGTCTTTCCGAAATGTATAATGCAAGACCTACCTCTCATATTCCGAAATCAAGTTGTGAGTCTCAATCCTCAGCTTCGTGAGATAGCCAACAGTGGGGTATTTCCAAGCTTAACCAATAGTATTCTCGATGAGGGCATAGGACCACTACTAAGAGGTGATGCCATCATAGCTAACCTAGCAGATGCGGCCGCAGCACTTATCTTACCGCCATACACAATGTTTCCTACATACCGAGAGGTAACTGAAACTCCACTAACCAGCTCTCCAGAAAAGGAAGACAGAGCAGCAAGACGTCGAAGAGAACGAGAAGAGAAAAAAAGGAAATAGCCTCGTCAGTACATTAGACCCACAATAAACTTCTTCTTTGGAGCGTCTACCGCTTCTTTAGCTTTCAACAGTATTCTGTCACAATCATCAGGTGTGTTAACGATACCCTCAAAAAGTTTGGATAAGGTACGTGGGTCTCTGCCATTGACATTATCTATTGTATTTGCTACTATAGTAGTAACTAAGTATTTAATAACATTTATGTCATTCAACTCAATTCGTCCTATAACAGATAAAGATCAGGAGATCCCCTATGATTTATGGGACCCACATTATACTGACCGTAGATTCACAGAAGCTCAATCTGACGGCTTAACTATCTTTGCGGATCCTTTAGTCGTTATCACACCAACTCAATTCGGTGGAGAATCAGGAGAAGGACTTAGCTACTCATACAGTGATCGTTTAGTGACTCATTTCGTTGGATATGAGAAGATGAGAGAGGCTGCTCAAATTGCTGCCGAAGAAGTAGGAAATCATCAGTCTGCAAGATTTGTGGAGAATATGTTAAGAATTGCCCTAGAAGATCCTGAGCTTTGGCTAGGGCATATGAAGGCGGGAGTGAATAGGGGCAATGGTT
>JAUPUA010000041.1 GCA_030917805.1 Patescibacteria group bacterium | reverse complement strand
GCAAAAAGATTAGCAGATATTTTAAACAGATTTTTTGAGGGGCTCAGTGTGAGTCCCTCTTTTTGGTATCAAATAGTTAGATACTGCAAGACGAAGGATGATCTTCTGGTATAATTGTGGTTATGTTTGTAAGCGATATACTCGGGTGGTGGTATGGCGCAGGTTTTAAAGATCTTATTGCCAGATTTAAGACGCTGTTTGAAGGCACAGTAGACTTCTTTAGTATAGACATTTTAGCTAAGAGTTTATTCCAACCTTTTAGGCAGACTTTAACTGACGTACACTATAAAAGAACTCTCGGCCAAAAGATCGGGGATGCTGTTGTTTCGAGGTCTGTAGGCTTTATCACGAGGTTCTTTATTATTTTGATAGGTGGCTTACTAATGATCTTTGAGCTTTTGGCATTTGGGTTAATCCTACTGCTCTGGCCTTTTGTTCCTTTTAGCCCAGCTCTATTTATTATGATGGCTGTTTTAGGGGTGGGGTTTTAGCTATATGGATTATTCACTAAAACTAAACACGGTAAGGGCTCGAGAGTCTCGGCGGGCTGCGCATTTTAACGAGGCCTGGCTAAGGGCTTTAATGTGGTTAGTTGCCCTGACCTCTCTATTCTTTGCCGGAGTTTTACTTGGCCAAAATAGTAACCCCCTTGGGTACATTTTGTTTATACCACTAACTTTATGGTTGATGGTTTGGTCATATTGGT
Source organism: Patescibacteria group bacterium (assembly GCA_030917805.1). Classification (GTDB taxonomy): domain Bacteria; phylum Patescibacteriota; class Saccharimonadia; order Saccharimonadales; family HK-STAS-PATE-42; genus HK-STAS-PATE-42. The sequence goes on along the minus strand of JAUPUA010000041.1, from coordinate 2,263 downwards.
CTTTGAACTTAAAGCACATTAAATACCCTGCCGTACCTAAATCTATCTCTGACCTATTAGATCAAGACCTTTTAGAAAACTTACACGGCGATGGCTCTAAAATAAGCTTGAAGGTACTTTGCGATGCGCTAGATAAGAGCTTTGGTGGCAGGTTCCTAAGTACCAGGTTTGCACTTAGCAATAAAGCAATACTAAGTATGCTCGAGGCAAGTGGTAAGGGTGAGTTTGGAACGGGAGGACTTAGTCTAGAGACTGTTCTGGCAAGAGCTCATCAGATAGCTGCAGCCAGTAATAGCACTGGCGTTAAATCTATTTATATCTCCGCAGCCTTAGTGGATGAGGTTGAGAAAGACCTTCTAGCAAGAGTTCTAGCTAGTGTGGGGTTATCCGATGAGGACTTAGCCCATGCAATTGAGTGGTTTGACCACTTTGAATCTTTGGTAGCGAAAAGCAAAGTTAAAAAGAAGACCGGTGGTTTAGGTAGAGATCTAAGTTTTGGGTACACCCCCCTACTTTCTAGTTTTGGGAGTAATTTATCAGATAGTATTGGTCGAAGTGGGAATATTTATAGGACCTTAGAAGGAAACCAAGAAGCGATTGATCAAATGATGCATGTTCTGAGCTCTGCCTCTAGGCTCAATGCTGGTATTGTCGGTAGAGTTGGAATGGGTAAGAGTAACTTGGTTTGGAACCTGGCAGAAAGACTGCTCTACCCTGACCCTTCCGTTCCGGCTAATTTAAAGTACAAGCAAGTTTATAAGCTTGAGGCGAGTACTCTGATTGCTAACTCTCAACAACAAGGCCAGCTAGAAGATACCTTGATTAGGATATTCAACGAAGCCTTCAAAGCTAAGAATATAATCTTATTTTTGGATGATGCGGAGATGTTCCTTGAAAATGGGGCCGGTAAGGTTGATTTAAGCGGTGTACTTTCGCAGGTTCTTGAGGCTGGTGGAAGCCAAATTATTATGGCCTTTAGTGACCAGGGTTGGTTAAAACTAAGTTATGCAAATCCGGCTCTTGCGGGAATGATTAATAGAGTTAATCTGGTCGAGATAAGTTCTGAGGAGGCGATACATGTGGCACAAGATCAAGTTTTGATCTTAGAGGGTCGGTTGAAGGTCCGGTATCTTTACCAGACACTGAAGGCTGCCGTAGAACTTTCTGAAAGGTTTATTCAAGACGAGGCAAAGCCCGGCAAAGTGATCAAGCTTTTAGAATATGCTGCAGCCTATGCCAAAGATGGTTGGGTCACTAAAGAGTCGGTGCAGGATGCGATTGAAAAGAATTACGGAGTTAGAATTAAGACGGCTATTGGTGGCGAAGATTCTGGTAGCCAGAACGAGGCCGAGGCACTACTTAACCTTGAAAGCTTAATTCATGAGCGGATGATTAACCAATCTCGAGCAGTTAAGGTTGTTAGTGACGCCCTACGGCGTGCTCGTGCCGGAGTTAGGAACGTTAAGAAGCCGGTAGGTACATTCTTATTTATTGGGCCGACTGGTGTTGGTAAAACAGAACTTGCTAAGAGTTTAGCCGCGACTTATTTTGGTGGTGAAGATAATCTAGTTAGGCTTGATATGAACGAATTCAGCCAACCAAGTGATGTGGGCAGACTACTGGCTCAAGCTTCCGAAAACGGGAATAGTCTTACTGCCCAGATTAGCAAGCAGCCTTTTAGTGTGGTTTTGCTAGATGAGCTAGAAAAAGCCCACCCTAATGTCCTGAATGTTCTATTGCAGATGCTCGATGAGGGTATCTTGCGTGATACAAGTAACAAAGAAGTCAGCTTTAGGGAGTCGATAATTATTGCAACGAGTAATGCGGGGGCCCAGTACATAAACCAGTTTATGCAAGAGCACGGTACAGAGGCTGAGGCCATGAAGAATCTGGAAAGTGGACTTTTAAATGAGCTAATTAGCCAGGGTATTTTTAAACCAGAGTTTGTAAACCGCTTTGATGAAGTTGCAACCTTTAGAAGCTTAAATGAATCTGAGCTTAAACAAGTTGTTGGGCTGATTATTAAAGGTGTTAATAAAACTCTTGCTGCCCAGAAGCTTCAGGTTAGCATTGACGGGGCTGGGGCTGAGGTTTTGGTAAAGAATGGTAATGACCCGATGCTGGGTGCAAGGCCAATGCGTAGAATTGTTCAAAAAACAGTAGAAAACATCGTGGCCGAAAGAATCCTGCGCGGGGAGGCAAGCCCTGGAACAGTTATAGTGCTTAGTGCTCAAGATATTGAAGCCCATCTAGGTTAGCGCAT
>JAUPUA010000034.1 GCA_030917805.1 Patescibacteria group bacterium | reverse complement strand
TTCTTCAAGCAAGATCTTGGTGTCTGGGTGTTGTACATTAAAGTCATCGTTGGTATAGCGGGGGTAGATGTGCTGATGGTAGTGGAAGGTATGCTGATCTCCAACGGGCTCGTTGTTTTGTCTTATAGTGATGCCTTCACAATCAAAAGTCTTCTTTATCGCTTTGGCTATTTCTTGTGTTGCGATGAATATTCCAGTTCCATACTTCTCAGGTAAAGTGTATAAATTCTCAAAATGACTATTTGGAACAATCACGATGTGGCCAGGGTTCTTGCCAGTTGTAAAAGCACTTACGAACGCAGTGACTAAGCTATCTTGGTACACTATATCGCTAAGTTTGGTCTTTGAATCCTTATCGCTACCCTCAACTAATTTGCAGATGGGACAGTTATAGTTCTCTGGTTCGTGGGTTGTGATCATAGCTTTAAATCTTCTTTCACTTTACTAACATCAGTATATAAGAAAGCACCTATGCCTACACTCTTTGCAGAATCAACATTCTCTTGACCGTCATCTATAAAAGCGACTTCGTCTGGACTCATACTTAAAACCTTTAGCGTCTCCTTAAAGAACTCAGGATCACCCTTATCTAGCCCTAGATCGCAGGAAAATATGAAGCCATCTAGTTTGTCTTTGAACATAACGTCTCTGATGTAGTCTGCCCTATTTCTTTCTTGGCTTGTAGCAATAAAGCACAGCACTCCAGACTTACGAATATCTTGAATAATCTCTATTAACGGTTCGTTTACTATATTCTCATATTCAAACCACTGATTTAGTAGTTCTTCTACGCTACCTTCTAAATGCCACACGTCGTCATTATTAAGAACGAGCTTCTTCAAGTCAGCTTTACCCAACTTAGAATCTCCGAATTTACTTTTAAAGAAGTCTACAAAAGGTGCGTAATCTAAGCCTTTTGATTCTGCATAGTGCCTAGAGAAAGACTTTTCTGGTAAAGCTAGAACGCCATCGGTATCAAAAAGGATTGCTCTAATCATTATTAAATCTTACCACAGGGGTCTGTCATACTTGATTCTATCGGCTGTAGAGCACTACTCCATCTAACTATCTCTGCTATAATATCCCTATAAATCGGGGGCTTCAGGGTCACCATTTTCATTATAAATAAAAAGTCTCCCATCAGGGGGATTTTTTGTTATAAATCGGGAGCGTTGGTGAACTTATTCAGTGGATTGACTTATCTAGTATAAAGTGATATAGTCTGCATATAGTTATGAATATGAATCGACTAAGAAAGAAGACTACTAGTGCTGAAAGGTATAGATATTATGCTGTTACTGAGCTAGCTGAACTAGCCGTTGCAGGTATTGCCTCTATGTATGCTTTGGGTAGTTTAGCTGAGGAAAAAGGGAGTATGTCCTCTATAGTAATCTCTACGGGTATTGCTATTGGCCTTGGTCTAGACTCGACACGTAGGTCAAGGATTTCTGAAGGAATGATTGAGTCAGGACGTCCGATTGATGATGTCATAGAGACGACTGGCTACGAGGTTGTTAATGTTGCACAGATCTCAGACTGTTCTACAAATAGATCAAATTAAATTAGTACTCAAACACTCATTCCACCTAACTATTTCTGCTATAATATCCCTATAAATCGGGGGCTTTAGGGTCACCATTTTCATTATAAATAAAAAGTCTCCAACAGGGAGATTTTTTTGATAATATTAAGTGATGAAAGTTTTTCTACTCTCTCTCGTTCCTCCCGCTCTATGGGCGGCCTCTAATCACTTTGACAAGTATATTGTAAGTAAGTACTTTAAGACTATTGGAGTGGGCGCAATGATGATTTTCTCTGCGCTTATAGGTTTGCTGGTATTGCCGGTTGCTGCACTTTTTCAGAGTAATGCATTCTCAATTAGTCCTGTTACCGCCTTACTTATGGCCCTTAATGGTTGTTTATATCTTGTAGCAGTACAGCCTTACTTGAAGGCTTTGAAGATTAGTGACGCATCTGCTGCGGTTCCTATTTTTCAAATAATACCGGTGATATCTTTCTTCTTAGCAAGAGTAGTGTTGAATGAAACTTTAACGAATAATCAGATAGTTGGTGGTTTGATAATCGTACTTGGTGCAATAGTAGTGTCATTCGAGATTCAAGAAAGTAGAAAACTTAAGCTTAGAGGTGATGTTCTCGGTCTTATGTTCTTATCGTCACTTATATTTGCGGCTAACTTTTTACTCTTCAAGGTTTTTGCTATTGATACCGATTTTTGGACTACGGCATTTTGGGAGAGTGTTGGGTTTATTGTCTTTGGAGTAGCTCTTTTGCTATTTGCAAAATCGTATAGGACTGACTTTATAAGTGTATTTAAACGTAACGGAAAAGTTGTGGTGGGGCTTAATGTTATTAACGAAGTATTAAATATAGTTGCAAAACTAGTATTTAACTATACTTCGTTATTAGCGGCTCTTACTTTAGCTTGGATTGCCGTAGGTTTCCAGCCGGTCTTTGTACTTATTTATAGTATATTGCTTGCAGTTTTCTTCCCCAAAATTAGCAAAGAGAATGTTGCGGGCAAACATTTGGTTCAGAAGTTGATCTCTATAGCCGTAATGCTACTTGGTGCATACATACTAAACTCTTAGCTTTAGAATAACTAACTCATAACACTGTTCCACCTAACTATCTCTGCTATAATATCCCTATAAATCGGGGGCTTCAGGGTCACCAAGAAGAAATTACAGGGAAGGTTTTATACCCTAAGTTTATTAATTAATCTTAGGGTCTTTTTGTAGCTGTTAATGCGATTAGATTATGCTTAGGCGTCTGGTATGATGATGTTATGAAAGATGCACATCTACAAGTACAAATTATTGAGCTAGAAAAGATTCTTAATACCAATCCAAATATTGGGATAATTCTTGATGGATTAGAAAAGTTAGGGATTGAAGATTATTATCTTGCTGGTGGTTGCATAACACAGACTGTATGGAATTATCTTCACGGATTTCAGACCGATGCAAATATCAAGGATTATGATGTCGCATACTACGACCAGGATGATAGCTATGAAGCTGAAGATAGTGTTATTCGGGCTGCTAATGCTAGGCTTGCGAATCTGGATGTATCAGTTGAATTAAGGAACCAAGCCCGTGTTCACATTTGGTATGAAGAACGAAATGGTAAGTCTGCGCCAAGACATAAGAGTGCAGCTGCTGGTATAAACTCTTGGCCAGTTACGGCTTGCTGTGTTGGAGTACGCAAGGACTCAGATGGTTTAAAAATTTACGCACCCTTCGGGCTTAATGATTTATTCGGTTTGATTGTTCGGCCCAATAAGGCAGTTGCACCAGAAAAAGTTTATGATGATAAACTTAGTCGTTGGACAAAGGTATGGTCGAAGCTTCAAGTAATGCCTTGGAACGACAAGGATTAGGATAGCTTAAGAAGATACCTTATTCTGATTCCATCTAATAACCTCTGCGATAACTTCCCTATAAATCGGGGGCTTTAGGGTCACCAATCACGCTTATGCTTTTTAACGAGACTCCGAAAGGGGTCTCCTGTGTTAGGATAATGGTATGGATATTAAGATAGAAGAGACTCCCCCATCTGAGGTATTATTTCCTTTATGGCAAAGTGCGCTAGGTAATACTTGGCCACTATCGCAAGTGGCATTCTTGAGTAAGATTGGTAATAAAAGTGCTACTACTTTTAAGGCGACCGATGAGGGTAAGTTGGTGGGTATGGTTACGGTTAATGGAGGAAACATTACAGTAATTCTAGTCTCTCCTGATTACCAAAGAAAAGGGATTGGTAGCTTATTATTAGAAACTGCCCTAAATAAGATTAGAGAATCTGGCCACTCAAGAGTTGTTGCTGGTCAAGGAAATGGATACTTTTGGCCAGGTGTACCCTTGAATCTTATGGGTGCAATGCAATTCTTAAAGAAAAAGGGGTGGGTTGAGGATGAGCTTGTAACTGATATGGCTTGTGACCTCACTAATTATTCTGTTCCCGAAGATATTAAACAAAAGATTGCTGTTAGTACTGATGTTGAGATTAGACTTAGCACAGCTACTGATGCGGATGGGATACTGGCGTTTGAGAAGAAATGTTTTCCTGAGTGGGAACAAACTGCCACTAAAGCTATTGCAAACAAGAAATTCGA
>JAUPUA010000023.1 GCA_030917805.1 Patescibacteria group bacterium | reverse complement strand
CGACGCTCTTCCGATCTATAGCACCTTAGATCTCGCAAAAATAAAAGGCCAAGGCTTTACTCCAGATGATTGGAAGTCTAAGCTAAGAGAGTACGTAACTAAAGAAATGGAGAAAGTATAGAAATGAAAGGAATTATATTAGCAGGTGGCTCAGGAACTAGACTCTACCCTATAACCAAAGGAGTTAGTAAGCAACTCGTACCTCTGTATGATAAACCTATGATTTATTACCCACTTAGTACCCTTATGTTAGCAGGGATAAAACAAGTACTTGTCATATCTACGCCAAAAGATCTACCAAGGTTCAAAGAATTACTTGGAAATGGATCTGACTGGGGAATGACCCTTGAATACGCAATACAAGAAGAGCCCAGGGGCCTTGCAGACGCATTTATAGTTGGGGCAGATTTTATAGGCCAAGAAAAAGTTGCCTTAGTACTTGGGGATAATATATTCCATGGTACTGAGATGGGGAATAAGTTGAGACAATATACTGAAATAGAGGGAGGTTTAATATTTGGCTCACAAGTTCATGACCCTGAGCGCTATGGAGTAGTAGAATTTGATAAGAATATGAATGTCCTCTCAATCGTAGAGAAGCCTAAAGAACCAAAAAGCAAATATGCGATCCCAGGTCTGTACTTCTTTGATAATAAATGCGTTGAATTCGCTAAAAATGTAGTACCCAGTGAACGCGGTGAAATAGAGATCACAGAGATTCAAAATGCCTATCTTAAAGAGGGAAGTCTTAAGGTAGCCCTACTCGATAGAGGCACAGCTTGGCTAGATACTGGAACATTCGAGACTCTCCACCAAGCAGGTGAGTTTGTTAAAGTTATTGAAAGTAGACAAGGTATAAAAGTTGGTTGCCCAGAAGAAATATCCTACAAAAACGGCTGGATTAGTAAAGAAGAACTGAAAGAAATCGCTAAACCGCTTGTTAAAAGTGGTTATGGGGAATACTTAATGCAAATCGCAGCGGAATAAAGTAAATCCTACACAGATAGGTTAATCTTTCCGAAAGGTTAACTTTCTAAATAGTCTTACAGTATTTTGTTTCTTCACCAAATCAGGCAGACCTGGCGTCATTAGTCTCTTAATATCATCAGCAGAAATTCCCTTGGCTCTTCTGACTTTTTGTAGTTTGATTCTTTGAGCTATCTTTTTAGGTATTAGTACCAAAAATAGAACCGTTCCTATAAGAACTTCTTTAAAGTACCTATTTTTTATACCATTTATAATATTGCCTGTCCATAAGACCTTGTAGCGGAGCATTACTCCAAAATAATATTTAAGTGGAACATTCTTAACAATAACCATCAATGGATTTTTAATACTCATCTTGTAGGCAAGACCGCTAACTTTTGAGCTACTTGCACCTATATGATGCTTAACTACTGCTTTAGGGTTATATATAACTTTCCAGCCAAAAAGGTGGGCTCTAAAGCTTAAATCCGCATCCTCATAATATGCAAAGAAGTCTTCGTCAAAATAACCAATCTCTTTCAAGGCATTTACTCTGTACATTGATGCACCTCCAGATCCTCCAAAAACCTCCTCTACGTCATCGTACTGACCTTTGTCTAATTCATTTCGACCTCTAGGAGAAGATATTCCCCATGGAAAGAATTGCTCACCTGTTGTGTCGAATTCCTTGCCGTTCATCTTAATAATTTTAGATGTAGATATCGCTGCATCTTTATTCTTTTGCAAAGTAAGGGAGAGTTCGTAAACCCATTCTTCATTTGCGATTGCATCAGAATTAAGCAAAGCTACAAAATCATAGCCATTTTTAACCGCATAATCAAAACCAATATTCGCACCACCAGAGAAACCTTTGTTTATCTCGTTCTTTATTAAAATGAACTCCTCATTGTACTTCTTTTCAAGATATTCAGGTGAGCCATCTGATGAGCCATTATCAATCACTAATACATCAACTACCGTGGACTGTCTTAATAAAGAATCCACAGCATCGGAGATAATATCCTTATTATTCCAACACAGGATTACGGCTAAATTCTTATTCATTATTTTGTGTATTTGATGTTCTGATTTATGCTAGAATTATACATTAACCTACAAATAAATGTCTGAATTTAAAACCCTAGTTTCAAACCTATTTTCAAAACGCAACAAAGCTCTCCTGAGAGAGCTTGTTGTTACTGATTTCAAACTTAGATATCAAAATTCCGCCCTTGGTTATGCCTGGAGTCTTTTGAAGCCACTTGGAATGTTCGGTGTACTATATGTAGTATTTACTCAAATATTCAGGTTTGGTGATGATATACAGAACTTTCCGGTCTACTTATTGCTTGGGATAGTACTCTGGACTTTCTTTATCGAGGCTACTGGCGGAGCATTGCAATCAATTGTCGCTCGAGGAGACTTAATAAGAAAAATATCATTCCCTAAATACATTATTGTTATTTCTGGAACCATATCAGCGTTTATAAACTTCCTCCTAAGTCTTATGATTGTATTATTATTTGCAACAATTACTGGTGTCGATTTTGGACCTCAAATACTTTTCATGCCACTTCTTATTTTGGAACTATACCTTTTCTCCTTAGGGGTAGGCTTGATGCTTGCGGCACTTTTTGTAAACTTTAGAGATCTCAGCCATATCTGGGAGGTGTTAATGCAGGCCGCATTTTACGCAGTGCCAATTATTTATCCTTTGAAGTTACTAATAGATAACTACAGTGGCACTCTAGCTAAAATTGTGATGCTTAATCCGATCAGTCAAATCTTACAAGATATGAGATTCTCTATGGTAACTGACACATCACTAACAACTTTCTCTGTTGTTCAAAAACCCATTGCCTATACTCCATATATTCTAACCTTTGTGGTCCTAATACTCGGAGGAATGTACTTCAGGGCTAAATCAAGATACTTTGCGGAGCAAACATAATATATGACTGAAAACATGGGATCAAATAAAATTACAGAAGCAGATATCGCAATCAAAGTTGAAGGAGTTTATAAAGACTTCAATCTGCCACATGAGATTAATCAAAGCTTAAAACAGAGACTTCTTTCTCCCCTTAAAAAAACTTCTATTGAAAAGCAGCACGCCCTAAAAGATGTTTCATTCGAAATCAAAAAAGGTGAATTCTTTGGTATTGTTGGTAGAAATGGAAGTGGTAAATCCACACTCCTAAAAGTACTTGCACAAATATACGTTCCGACGAAAGGGAGTGTGACAATAAATGGATCATTAACACCTTTTATAGAACTTGGGGTAGGCTTCAACCCCGAGCTTACAGGGAGAGAGAACATATACATGAATGGTGCTATGCTTGGTTTTAGCAAAAAGGAAGTGAATGCAATGTATGATGAAGTTGTGCAATTTGCTGAACTAGAAAAATTCATGGACCAGAAATTAAAGAATTACTCTAGTGGGATGCAGGTTAGGCTAGCTTTCTCTATTGCAATAAGAGCAAAAACTGATATCTTATTAATTGATGAAGTTTTGGCTGTGGGCGATAGCAACTTCCAAAGAAAGTGCTATCGTACTTTTAACGAACTCAAAGAAGAAGGAAAGACAATTGTTTTCGTCTCCCACAATATGGCAGATGTTGAGCGCTACTGTGACCGAGTTGTTGTACTGGATGGCGGTAATCAGCTAGCGACATGCGAGCCATCAGAAGCCAAGGTAAGGTACTTTCAGCTTAATGATTCTTCTCAAAAGTCAAAGAAAGAGTCCAGCTCAAGAAATAAGTTTGTTAGATGGGGTTCAGGAGAATTCATTACAGATAAAGTACAAACTATTAAAAGCTCTGGAAAAACATCATCAAGGTTTTCTATAGGAGAGGATATTGGAATTAAAATGTCATTTAGCAACATATCCTTAGGTGATAATCAGGACTTAGTAGTTGGCCTAAATATTACAGGAGAAAAAAATGAAAACGTTATCGGACCAAATACTAGAAACGTTAAGTTGAACTCTTCGATGAGAGAGTTAGTACTGTGGTTCAAGAATCCAAATCTCAATAATGGTACATACTCAATTTCAGTTACAGTATTCGACCCGAGTTTTACTCAGCAATTTGATAGCATCGAGCGTCCTACCAGCTTTAGTGTATCTGGCGATACTACTGAAGGTGGTTTAGTAATAATGGACAATTTATTCGAGGTTATAAAGTAAATTATGAAAAAAGATTATTTGAAACTCCAGCCAGACGCATTTACACGGTTCAGGACCGTGTCCTTCCTACTAGAGAGTATGGCAAAGAGCAATAGTAAAAATAAAAAGTACTCTATCTTAGACATTGGTGGATCATCAATTTTTATGTATGATTTCCTTATTGAAAGTGGCTTAGACTTTGAATTAACAATAATTGACCCAAGACCGAAGCCAGCTGGCTTAAACAGCAAAATTGCTTATATTCAGTCTACCGGAGAAGAGGCCAGAAAACTTGGCAAAAAGTTTGACTTTACAATTATGATCGATATGCTTGAACATGTCGCAGGTGATACAAGTAAAGAATCGGTTATAGACTCTGCAATTCAACTTACAACAGAAGCTGTAGTTATTGCCGGACCGTATGATGATTACCAAACCGACAAATTTGAACACTCGCTGAATTCCATAAATAAAGAACTATTTGGAGTTGATCAGGATTGGCTTCTAGAACATTTTGAGTGCAAGAAACCAGATTTAGATAAAGTCATGACTGTTCTCAATAAAGCCGGGTGGAGTACTAGCTCAGTATCTACATTACCTTTTAATTTTTGGCTTGCTTCTGCGTTTGCAAATTTAACTCCAGCCTCAAGTGAGCAAGTTAAGAAGGCTACGATTGAAGCTCTTAATACTAAATTCAATACAGAGTTTGAGAATATGCCTTCAAGTTTTTTTACAGATCAAGGATACAGAAAAGTAATTATTGCCTCAAAGAATAAACTACCTAAACTAAAAGTAGTCCAAACAAGTAATAGTTCTTATTTAGACTATGAGATGCTGTACTCTGGTATTCTTGCTACGCTTATTATTACGCAGACTAAAGCGATTCAACAAGCCAACCAAACTATAGGTTCTCTTAATCATGAGAAAGCTATTTCTGAGCAAAAGTATGAATTACTTAAAGAGGAAAATGGCCGAGTAAAAGAAAGAAATGATGAATTAGAAAATCATATATTTAATCATAGAGCCGCTCTAAAGAAAATTCCTCTATCAAAGTCAACTGTGAATCTTGTAAGAAAGATAAGGAAATAAATTAAAGGTAATTATATGAGATCCAAGATTAAGAGAGTTGCATTGCTTACAAAAAACGTAATCAAGAACCCCACAAGAGCCTTTAGCAAGATTACTCGTAAGATAAATAACGAGGGCATAACTGGATTTGTATATGCAGTAAAAAAGAAGTTAAGTACAGGCGAAAACGCCCCAGAGAACAAGATCGCAGATATGAACGAGGCCTACCAAACTTGGAGAAAATACAATGAACTTTCAGAAAATGACCTACAAGTTCAAAGGGAGCTTTCTACTAAGTTCAAAAAAAAGCCAGTCATAAGTATCATTACTCCAGTATACCGACCACCAGTTGACGTATTAGAAGAACTTATTAAATCCGTGTTAGCCCAAACCTATCCATATTTTGAGCTCTGTCTTGCCGAGGTTGCCCAAAACGAAGAATGTATAAAACTTATAAAAAAGTACCAGCAAATAGATACACGCATTAAAGCACGATTCATGCCCACCAATGGTGGCATAGCAATTGATTCTAACGCCTGCATTGAACTGGCTACAGGAGATTACATAGCACTACTTGACCATGACGATTTGATATCGCCAGACGCTTTGTTCGAGAATGCAAAGATGATAAATGAGGGTGACTATGACTTTATTTACTCCGATAAGGATAAGATTGATGAAAACGATAGACACTATGAGCCAATGTTTAAACCAGGATGGTCCCCAGAGATCATGTTTAATGCTAATTACTTAACCCATCTTAATGTATTTAAGCACTCACTTATTAAAAAAATAGGTGGTTGGAACACGAATACTGATGGTGCTCAAGACTGGGACTTATTCTTAAGATTGATCCAAGTATCTAAAAAAATTGGGCACATACCTAAAGTACTTTACCACTGGAGAGTTCTAGAGACCTCTACTGCCCACTCAATCATGGCAAAGCCATACGCAATGGAAGGCCAAAGAAATGCTATTACTTATTCTACCCATAAGGCTGGTCTTAATGTAAATATAACCCACACTAAAGACGGCTTCTTAGGTGTTAATTGGAAGAATCAAAAAGTTAATCATAAGATATTAATAGTCTATATTACAGAGCAGAATGCAGCAGAAGCAAAAAACCAGCTTACCAAGCAACTCAGTGGAGTCGAATTCGATTACGAAATCCTCCCAGTTCCGAGCCACGATGGACGATTATTTATATCTTCTTTAAACAAAGGTCATAAAGCCGGAAGAGACCTTTTGGTACTGAACTCCGATATAAGCTCTAAGATAAGTGACCAACAAATGCATGAAGTTGCGGGTTGGCTAAGTATCGATAAGGTTGCGATTGCTAGTCCACACATCAGAAGCCATAGCGGTGGGCTCTTTGATGTCGGTAGAATTCTTGGTTTTCGGGCTCTTTTTGGACCAATCTATACAGAAGGTACATATACTCCATCAATTTTTGGATTCCACGAATGGATCAGAAACACATCTGCAGGCTCTCCTTTCTTTTCGCTAATTAAATCCAGTGCATTTACTAAAATTACCAAGAACATTAAGATTGAACGTAATGAGACTGCACTTGACGCTTTCTGGAAAGTTAACATATTACTTAGAAGTTTAGATTTTAGAGTTGTATCTACTCCTTATGTCACATTAAACATCGAAAAGGGTACACCTGCTCAAGAACCAAGCCCATCCATACAGACAGTTCAACTTGCGAAAAAGCATTTTAGTAG
>JAUPUA010000008.1 GCA_030917805.1 Patescibacteria group bacterium | reverse complement strand
ATAATTCTAAGGTTGCTGTAATGATTGGCCACTTAAAAGTACCAGAATGGGGTGGAGTACCGACCAGTCTTAATGCTAAGGCATACTCATATTTAAGGAGTACCGTTAGCTTCAACGGACTGGTAATAACAGACGCATTAGATATGAGTGGGATATCAACAGATTTTGGTGGTGAATCTGATAGGGCTGTTTTTGCTATTGCAGCAGGCGCTGATATGGCCCTTGTAAATGACCCAGGAAGTCTTATTCCAACAATTGATAAGCTGGAAGCTGCAGTAAATGCGGGAACTATTGATATTGAAAAAGTTAATCAGTCTGTCTCTCGCGTTCAGGCCTCTGGCAACTCCGCAAATAGTGGCGGTGGAGGGTCTTGCGTGTGTAGCTCGGGGTCTGCTTCGGGAGTTGATAAAAGCTTCAACTTGGGGTCGGATCCAGTTGGCAGAAGGGTAGCTTTGATAAAAGCTCTTATGAAAGACCTAGGGTTAACTGCTGAGCAGGCTGCCGGTATTGTAGGTAACTTTATGCAAGAATCTGGAGGCTATCACTTACCTCCGGATGTAAACGAAGGTGATACTACCGGAGCACCGCCCGACATGAGCAGGGATCGTGGCTACGGGTGGGCACAATGGACCCACATTAATGGTAGTAGAAAATCTCAACTTGTAAAGTTTGCAGTTGACAATGGATATGTAGAGAGTGAGAACGTCAGGTTTAACGATGCCGCTAACTATGCATTCTTAAAACATGAGCTGACTAATAGCTACGCAAATGCTTTGGAAGACCTAAAAAAACAATCTAATGAAATTGATGCCGCCTTCTCGTTCCATAAATATTATGAAGGCTCCGCAGACACTATTGAGCAGATAGGGGAAAGGGGTGCTTCTGCAACTCAGGCACTAAACGAGTATAAGCAGGGCGGAGGAGGTTCTGGAGGCGGAGGAGGTTCTGGAGGTAGTTGTGCTGGAAGCGCAAGCATAGTTGGAGAAGTCGCCTTTCCTCTGGTAATTAATAAGTCTGATATTGGGAACCCTGCAATATTTGCAGATGAGACAACTAGTTCAGGATCACATGGTTATACCTCTTATGATATTCACACCCCTAATGGCGCGCCAGTGGTGGCCTTCTTAGCTGGCATAGTTACGAGAGTTAGTGATGACAAGGCATGTAATGGCGGCTTAGAGAGCATACAGATCTTTAATGAAGATGAGGGTAAGACTGTTTTTTATACTCACCTAAGGGATGGCAGTGTCTCTGTTAAAGAAGGTGATGAGGTTAGCGCTGGCGATCAGCTTGCCCACACTCCTGAGGATAGCGAAGTGGCTGCTCTTGATGGAGGCTGCTCAATCGCACATCTTCACATTGATGCAGCAACAGGAGAGGGGAGGCCCGCATGTTCTCGTGATGATTGTGAACCAGATGATGCAAGTAGGTTTATAAATATAGGACCAGAGCTCTATAAGACTTGGCTTCCTCTACCAGATTAATTAAATTAAAAATAATATGATACTTCAAAATATATCCTTCAGTCTTAGAAACAACCCAAATACAAAGAACTTTATTAAGTTTATTGTTGGGTCTACAGTCATAGTCATAATGGCTATAATATTATGGCCTCAAAAGAACTATCCTCAATATCAAGCCATTGACACCATGACTGATTATTCTATGGGTAACCCATACTTATCAGATTCAAAATTGTATGGATATAATGGATTAGCATTCTACTCTCAAGAGCTTACGGGTGGCTCAAAGCCAAAGGTCCTTTACTATTCAGCCGATCTACCAAAAGTCTCTCAGATTGCCTGGGCAGGAGAGAGCGGGGCCTTGGTAAACTTTAAGACCCCACTCTACTCAACAGCAGTGGAGCGAAAACTAATATCTATTGGGGAAGAATTAACTGTATCTGCGGAGAGCTATACATGGTATCTAGATTTTAATAGTGGTGACATTGAGCTTTTCTCTACCAACAAGCTTGAGCAGGGCTCTGTGCTGTATTCAAAGATAAGGAATGGTTTTTATTACTATTCGTATCCTGCAGAACAAGGAGAGGATCAGGCTGGCCGCTCTCCTCTATATGTGTCATTCTTCGACATAAAGGCAAAGCAATATAGTAGTTCATCTGAAGCTCTTTTAACATCTCAGGAATATTACTTGGCAAACTGCTCAACTGAAGAGTATATTCTCTGCATTGTTGCTCAAGATGATAGAGATAATAAAACTATCTCTATAAATGCTTTAGATGAAAAAGGCAAGTTCAGTAAGCTATTTACAGTTCCTAATAAACCTATACCTACAAATGATCCAGATTATTTTATTGTTCCTACAGAGAACAATAGTCAGGTTGAGATAAGAAGACTTTCCACAGCATCCTCGAAGATATTAAGTCTAGAATTCGCAGAGCCAAACCCAACAGTCTTTATCGATGAAGGCTTAGATGGTAATAAATTAATCTACGTTCTAGATAACTCTCTGTCTAAAGAACCAAATAAAAAAGGAGAGAACCAGAAGTATATTTATGCTGCTGGAGAGTTAGACCCTGTTAGCCTATCAAGTAGCTTTAGAAAATATGACATAAAAATTGGAGAAGACAAACTTAAGGAAAGATTTATAGCGAGCAGTAACTTCTCTGGCAGTCCTATCGTAACTGCACTACAGACCTTTAAGGGTAATACTGTTCTATTTACTTCAAAGAAAATAGACTATTCATTTATTAAGCCACTGGATGAGGAGAAACAAAAGAAACTTGTTGAAAGTTGTATGGAAGATCCTTCAGAAAATGTTCAGTATCTCTCAGCCGCAAGGTCATTTAATATCCTAATTAACTACAAGTTGAACGTAGATCAAGAGTTAAGTAAATTCGTTGAATGTATCGAGTCAAGAAACCCGAATAGCATGTTAGGTTATGAATTTGTGGTTAGGTTGTACGACCCAATATCAAGAAAGTTTGTTCGGTGATGATTCAACCAATTATACTTACTCGACCCCACTAACTATAACTTGAGCATCCCCAAAGAACTTTAAGAGTTGCTTTCTTCTAGATTTATCAAGCTCGCTCATTACGTCATCTAACAGAACCAGTGGTTTTATTCCGAAACTTTCGCTCAAGTGTTCAAACTCGTATAACTTTAGGCTTAAAATTAATGTTCTAATTTCACCACGACTGGCACCAGTAGAGGCATTATGATTATTAAGTTTTATCAACCAATCATCGCGGTGCGGTCCTGTTCTAGTAAACCCCGTCAATATGTCTCGTTCTACATCATTCTCTAGCTTAGCGAACATTGCGTTACTTATGTCTCCAGCGCTATCTCTATCAAAGTTAGGTAAGTAATCCACCCAGACTTTTTCATTATTCTTACTAACTCTTTGATAGTCTTTCTGTAACTTGCTATTCAAATCAGCAACATATTGCTTCCTAGCTGCAATTATTGGCGCAGCCAACTCACTCATTTTAACGTGCCAAATAAACAAATCCTCTTTTCGAGCCTCGTTCTTCTTAATTTGCTTCAACAGCCTATTTCTTTGTGAGTTAACCCTTTTATAGTCAGCCAGATTCTTAGAGTAATCATAATCTAAGAAGGAGATCCTCTCATCTAGGTAAGATCTTCTCATGTCGGGTGATTCTGTAATCATGCGCATTTGATCTGGTTCGAAGACCACAATTGGTAAAAGATTCTTAGAACCCAATCTAGTTACTCCATCAATCTCCAACCGCTTAATTAACCTATCACCGTTTAAGCTAAGTTTAAGAATTCTTTTCTCCTTCTTTCCATCAAGATTGAATATCGCCTCAATCCTCGCCCATTTAGAACTCTTTCTGATTAACTCAGAATCCTTCTTCAACCGAAAACTCTTACCTTGACAGATTAAATAAATAGCCTCCAGAAGGTTAGTCTTACCAATACCATTAGGCCCGACCACAAGTTCTAATTTTGAATCAACTTCAAACAACTTATCTTCGTAGCTTCTAAAGTTGACCAAGCGAATACTCTCTAAAATCATTATCTTAATTTTACTAGAACCCACAACGTATCCCTAATCCATAGCCTGTACCTATGCTAGAATTAAGATAAACATAACCACTGAATAAATGAACACTATTGAACACAGCCTTAACCACAAAGTCCCCGGCCTTGTACTCGAAGAAACAAAAAGAGTGAAGATTCTTGCTACAGTCGGGCCAGCAACATCTTCTAAGCAGAAAATAGAAGAGATGTTGGGCGCAGGAACAGATGGATTCCGCCTTAATTTTAGCCACGGAACACATTCTGAAAAAGCTAAAGCAATAGCTACCATAAGAGAGGCTGCTGCCAAAATTGGTAAGCCAGTCTCAATAGTTCAGGATCTATGTGGTCCAAAAATAAGGCTTGGGAAGTTTGAGGGTCAGGCTATTGCACTCAATGCTGGCTCAATATGGTACCTACATTATAAGGGTGAGTTTAATAACTCTACCAAGATACTCCCAGTTGAGTTTGACCTCTCGCTCAATACAGAGGTTGGGCAGATAGTTTATATAGCAGACGGCCGTCTTAAGGCCCAGATTGCGGAAGTAGATAAAGCCAAGAACAAGGTATCAATCAAAATTATAAACGGTGGCGTTGTGTCTTCAGGTAAGGGCTTGAATCTGCCGGATACGGATTTCTCCGGTTTAGTAATTACCGAAAAAGACATAGAAGATGCTAAGTTCGGAGTAGACAAAGGTATAGATTACGTAGCAATAAGCTTCATTCAAAGTGTGGATGACGTTAAGTATTTTAGGAACCTACTCAAAAGCATCGGTTCTGAGGCAAAGATAATCTCTAAGATAGAAACTAAAAAAGCCGTCGAAAACCTCGAGCAAATAATTATAGAATCAGACGGAGTAATGGTGGCTAGGGGTGATCTGTCTACTGAGGTTGGTCCAGAGAGTGTGCCAATTCTTCAAAGAAAGATAATCGGTCTCTGCATCCAGAATCACAAATTCGCCATTGTCGCGACACAAATGCTAGCTAGTATGGTTGTCTCTCCAGAGCCAACTAGAGCCGAAGTTAGCGATGTGGCTACAGCAGTTATTGTAGGAACAGACTGTGTAATGCTTAGTGAAGAGACTGCAATAGGCTCCTACCCGGTAGAAGCTATCGCTACAATGAAGCGCATCATTCTCTATACCCAAAAGAACAATAATGTCAGAGCTGTTTTTAAAACTAAAACTCACCAAGAAACAATTTCTGAGGCAATTGCCTCAACTGTGATAGAGCTTGCAAATATAGTAGGAGCAAAAGCAATCGTTGTTGAGACATCAACAGGAAGAAGCGCGATTCATGTTTCTAGTCACCGGCCCGAAAGAACAATTATCGCAGTGACGTCGAACCCAGTATCAGCTCAGCAGTTAGCCATAATCTACGGAATAAAAAGCTTTATCCGCCCAGTAGAGAAGCTTGCTGCTACTAAACTTACTAATTGGCTAGGTAGGGGTGGAGTCTTAAACCCTGGGGATGTAGTAGTAACGGCTAGTGGTCACTATCCCGGTAAAGTTGGTGGAACAGATACTATAAAAGTTCGCATAATCTAACAATGTCCATACCATCAATTAATAACCTACAGGATTTAGAACTGACCAAAGGCATAAGGGTCTTGCTCCGCTGCGATCTCAACCTACCACAAGATGAAAAAGGTGAGTTTACAGACCTATTTCGTCTAGAATCTTCTCTACCCACAATCTCTTACTTACTAGATAGAGGCGCTACAATATTCATAACATCTCACCTGGGTAGCCCGAAAGGTCAAATCGACCCAGCGCTATCTTTGAAAAAAGTAGCTACCTTACTTTCTAGCCAACTAGGGAGGGATGTACACTTCATTACAGATCCATTCGATGAGTCTCTAAACTTATCCCAAAAGGACGGGATATTCCTGGTCGAGAACCTCCGTTTCTGGCCTGGTGAGGAGACAGATCTTTCACGGTTCGCAACAGATCTTGTTAGCTCAACCTCGGCAGAGATATTTGTACAAGACGCATTCGGAGTTTGTCACCGTAATCATGCTAGCCTTACTAAAATCCCAAAGCTTCTCCCGTCGTATTCAGGCTTACTCCTCCAAAAAGAGATTGAATTTCTCTCAGTTCCTGAACCCGACAATCTTAATTTAATAATTGGCGGTGCAAAAGTAGAGAGCAAACTTCCGGTAATAGAAAACTTTATCGACAAAGCAGATTCAATATTAACTGGCGGAATAGTTGCTAACACTTTTCTTAAAGCCACAGGTCAGGAGATCTCAGCTAGCTTACATAGTCAAGAAACCTTGGGTCTTGCCAAGCAAGTCCTTGGCAATATCTCTGCATCAAACACCGAGCTACTCTTGCCTACCGATTATTCTGTATCAGAGTCTCCAGACTCTAAAGCGGCTATTGAGGCCGATGCAAAGAGTCTTAATGCTAAGCAAATGATTTTAGACCTCGGACCAGAAACGATCTCCAAGTATAAATCTAGCTTACAAAAGTCTAAAACTATAATCTGGGCAGGGACTCTTGGCTTTGCCGAGAATCTTGTTTTTGCTAAAGCTTCAGAGGCAATCCTTAATCACCTCATAGGGTTAAAAATACGCAATAACGACCTCAAAATAATAATTGGCGGCGGTGATACTGTAGACTTTGTCCGAAGTGCACTGGATGATACAAAGCTTGCCCTAATAGATCATCTTTCAACAGGTGGTGGCGCAAGTCTCTTAATGCTCGGCGGACAAGAATTACCAGGAATAAAGGCTCTGCAAACATCTTCAAATTCTTCTATTATTCCACCAGTATCTAAAGATACTTCTACCACTGTTTTGTCACCCGTGCTGATAGCTAACCTTAAATCTAATTTCAACATTACTCAGCTAAATCTTTGGCTAGAGGAGCTTTTAGTAAGCGACAGACTTAATCTTGCTAAGCTCAATTTATCACTCGCTGTTCCTAGCCTATTTATCGAAGAAGTAAGTTCAAAGCTCCACGCAACCGAAGCTAGCTCAATAATCAAAATAATCGCACAAGACATCTCTTCATATGAAGAAGGCGCACACACTGGTGAGGTTGCAGCCTCAATGCTAAAGGGGATTGCCTCTGGAGTAATGATTGGTCATAGTGAAAGGCGATTTGGTGCTGGCGAAGACTTAGGGCTAATATCTAAGAAGATAGAAAGAGCAGTCAATGCAGAACTGGAGGTAATTTTATGTGTTGGCAGTAAATCTAAAGATTTGAACACCCATAAGGTAGAAGTGTACGATCAACTATGCTCCGCTTTGGTAAAGTTCAATTCACAAAACTCAGGTTTGCTTACCGTAGCTTACGAACCCGTCTTTGCAATAGGAACTGGAGACATCCCAACGGACCAGTTCTTAATTGATCAGCTTGAGTCAATCAGGCTCATTCTTCAAGATAGTAAGTTTAGCTCCAGGGTACTTTATGGTGGAAGTGTTAATACGAGTAATTCTAAGTCAATCTTAGGTCTCGGTTTCGACGGCCTACTGGTTGGATCGGCTAGTCTTAAGGTACCAAATCTAGAAGA
>JAUPUA010000004.1 GCA_030917805.1 Patescibacteria group bacterium | reverse complement strand
TTATTTTCTTTTGCTCCAACTATCTTAAGGTTTAGACCATTACCTTTACGGATTGTCTTTTTAGCTTCAATTCTTTCTCGCCCAGACATGTATGCCCCAGTAATACTATCTTTATTGGCAGCAACATCAGCCGGAAGTCCCGCTGCAACAATGTTGCCTCCATGAACACCTGCTCCAGGGCCGACATCGACTAAGTAATCTGCCTCGCGGATAGTTTCTTCATCGTGTTCCACTACAATTACTGTGTTTCCAAGCTCTCTTAAATGCTTTAGAGTTTTAAGAAGTTTAGTATTATCACGCTGGTGCAAGCCAATACTTGGCTCGTCCAGTACGTAAAGAACCCCTTCCAAACCAGAGCCGATCTGTGTCGCCAATCTAATTCTCTGAGCCTCACCACCACTTAAAGTTGCTGCAGATCTTGCCAGATTCAAGTAACTCAAGCCAACATTGTTCAAAAAGCTTAATCTTGACTTAACTTCTTTTAAAATTAACTTACCAATAGCGATCTCTTTTTCACTAAAATTTATGTTATCGAAGATATTAACGGCTAGTTCAATATCCATTTCGCAAACATCCATAATTGAATACTTATCAATTCTTACTGCTAGAACCTCAGGCTTCAGCCTTTTACCATGGCAAGTGTTACAAGGTTGCTCGCGCATGTATTTTTCTAGCTCTCGCCGCATGTTCTCAGAATCTGTATCTTGCCACCGACGCCTAATATTCTTAGCCACACCTTCAAACTTAACCTCGTAACTTCCGCGCCCAAAACTAACCTTAACTTTCTTATCACTACCCTCCAAGATCACCTTTTTCTCAGCCTCTGTAAGCTCTCCGACTGGTTTTTTAGGGTCAATTCCGTGCGCCTCACAAGTTGCCAGGATTTGCTTCATTGTCCAGGCATCAGCCCCCATGCGCTGCAAAGGCCTAATGGCACCTTCTGTAATACTCAAGCGTGGGTTTGGCATCAATAATTCTGGATCTACCTCTAGTCGCATTCCAAGGCCAGTACACTCGGGGCAAGCACCCTGTGGTGAGTTGAATGAGAAAATCCGGGGTTCAAGCTCTTTTAAACCCGCTTCTGGATGGTCTGGGCAAGCAAAAGCCTTAGAAAATGCATAAAGCTTATCCGTCTCTGCGTCTAATACCGAAACTAAGGAGGAGGTTAAGTTTAAGGCAGATTCAACACTGGTTGAGATTCTATTCCGACTTTCCTCGTTAATAACCAATCTGTCTACCACAATCTCTATAGTGTGTTTTTTTTGCTTCTCTAACAGCGGGAACTCATCTAGAGCATAAATTACACCATCAACCCGGACTCTTGCAAAACCTTTTTTTAGATATTCTTCAGATATATGCTGGAACTCACCTTTTTTCTCGCTTACAACAGGAGCTAGAACTAAAGCTTTTGTATCTTTGGGTAATCTGAGGATTTCATCGACCATATCGGTCTGCGTAAGCTGAGTGATCTGCTTATCACAAACAGGGCAGTGTGGGACTCCAATTCTAGCGTAAAGAAGCCTTAAATAGTCATATATCTCTGTAACTGTAGCTACAGTTGAACGTGGATTCCTACTAGTCGTCTTCTGGTCAATACTAATTGCTGGTGAGAGGCCTGTAATACTATCTACATCAGGCTTCTCGACCATCCCAAGGAATTGACGCGCATAAGAGCTTAGACTCTCTACGTAACGCCTTTGACCTTCTGCGAATATCGTATCAAACGCTAAAGAACTCTTTCCACTACCACTTAAACCAGTGATAACCACCAGTTTATTCTTAGGGATAGTAACGTCAATATCTTTTAGGTTATTTTCCCGCGCGCCTTTAACGACAATCTCTTCGCTCATATCATTTCTATTATACACTCTACCCCTAAGCTTAATCCACATAACCACTTATGCTTGTTATGTATTGTTATTAGTTGTATAAATGAATGTTATGAATTTATTACAAAAAGCACTAAGAGAAGTTCGGATAGTCCCAGCTATAGGTACTGTTGTTGTGGGTGTTCTAGTCGTACTTCTCATTACTGAGCATCCTGACGATCCGCAGACTCAACTTAGGGATGGAATAACTTTTGAGCAAGATGGAACAGCGGTTGCCGGAAGAGCGGCTGGCGAAGGCTGGCTGGACTTGGAGTGTAATGAACTCGGTAGAGTAGTCGTAACGAGTATGGAACCAAGCTTAGAGGAAGCAGATAAAGGGAGCTTTAGTAGTTCTGCATGTGAAGACGGTGACCTATCTCCGGGAGAATTAAACCTAGACGACATACCAGAAGCACTAAGAGGATAGTCTAGTAATCAATCCCCTTATTGGCCAAAAACTTATCATCAAAATGATGCTTAAGCTTAATCATATCCGTAGCAATATCTACTTTTTGTAGTAATTCAGTGGGGAAGTTACGACCAGTTAAGCAAAGTGAACATTTCTTACTCCTCAGTTTAATAAGATTTTCCAGATTTGCCTTATCTAGTAAGCCATCATTTACGGCATTATTAATTTCATCACAAATTACCAGATCGTACTTACCAGATTTCGCAAATTTTAAAGCCTCTGTATAGGTTTCTTCAGCTGCCTGTTTATGCTCATTCTCACTGACGTTCTTGGCACTTAGATCTCCAGCATTATAAAAACCCTTGCCACCCTTAACAAAAGTTAGCTGATCAGTATAGACCTCCTCAAGCTTAGCAATTGTCTTATGTTCTGAGACCTCCCAGTATTTAATAAACTGGATGTAGGCAACCTTCATACCTGCCCCGAGAGCTCGTAGCATTAAACCTAGCGAAGCACTAGTTTTGCCCTTACCATCACCAGTGTAAACCACCACTACAGAATCTTTAGTTTCGTAATCTTCAAACATAGCTCTATTCTTACATATTCAAACTTGAAAAAACAGAGTAGAGTAGTCTAAACTTAAGCTTAATGTATAGTTCTAAGATTAAAAAATAAATTAAGTAATTATGGATCCTCAAAGTACTCAACCCCAGCAATCAGTACCTAACTCTGTACCACCACAGCCTCCAGCAGAACCAGTAGCGGCCCAAGCCCCAACTTCATCACCAGCGCAAAATACTCAGCCCATGGTAGGGACACAGCCCCTTAGGCCAACACCAAACACGCAAGTAAACGATAGCTTCGCACGACCAGTTGCACCCTGGCCTCCAGGCGTTCAGCCTCAAGCTCAGCCAAAACCATCACAGCCATCCCCACCAGTTAACTCAGACCCACAATTTTCACCGCAAGTAGCCCAAGCTATAGGCCTAGAAACGTCTGAGGCTGCGGGAGCAATTCCAAACCTTGGCAGTGCCAACTACGCTCAAGCGCCAGTAGTGCCTGTTGCTGCACAAGATAATATTTTAGGGGCAGATAGTTCACCTATAGCTCCAATTACTCCCCCAAAAGATGATATGACTGATCAACAAGCAAATGATCTGTTTAAAGAAGAGACTGCAACCAAGCAAAGAAACAAAAAGAACAAGATTAAAAAAGTGCTTAAAATTGTAGGGGCAGCCTTGATTAGTATTCTGGTTCTAGCCGGTGGATACATTTTCTGGTTTGGTAACAGTGCTGCAAGCAGTTATAAAAACAGCTCTAGCGTAGCGGCGTATCAATCTGCGTTTGCAGAGATAACAGACTCACTCTCTAAATCACCAGTAGATTCAGCTAAGCTGAGTTCTGGGGTAAACAAACTCAAAGTTGCTGAAGAAAATACCACTAAACTAAGCCCAGTCCTACTAGGTAGCCTAAATCCAAACTACAAGAAGGCAAAAAACCTTAGCATGGCGGTGAACTCATATAAAGAAACCACTAAAGGATATAAAGACAAGTATTCCTATCCAGATTTTCTAGCTGCGCTTGCTGCTAATAATAATACCGTTGATACACTCCAAAAGCTAAATTCTCAAACCTTAGTTAATGTAGAAGACACCCTAAAAGATATCAAAAATATATCCGATGAATGTAACCTTAATACTAAAAGTTTGAAAGATGCTGCGAAGCCATCAGATTTAAGTACAGCCAGCGACGCATACAATAAAGCACTGAGCGATATTTGTGGCTTACTCGAGCCAACAATACAAGCAATTCTAAAGGATAAGACCGGTGTACTTAGCGAACCAGATAAAGAAAGCATTAAAGGTGCACTAAATGGGGTGTCTAACAGTTCGGCTAGCCTCATTAATGGATCTGGCCCATCAAGCTTTTATATTAATCAGCTTTCATCGTACTCTAGATCTGCGCTAGATGAGGCTACCAAACTAAAAGAATCCGCCGAAGTAATACTTAAGATCTAATCATTATAGCTTTACTGCAAAGCTATTTTTGCCTTTTTTTACTAAAGAGTCAGTGTTAAATTTAGACTCTGATGTAGCCTTTTTACCATTTATCTCGATAGCACCCTGCTCAATGAGTCTCCTTGCTGCACCTTTACTATCAGCTAAACCGGTCTCGACTATAAATGCCACCAAGTCGTCTTGCTTAGAGTTGGGCAACTCTTGTGCTAGCTCGTTAAATTCAACCTCACTTAGCTCGGCAACGTTCCTACCATCAAATAAAACCTCCGTAATCTTCTTGGCTCTCTTGGCAGCCTCCTCACCATGCACAATCTTAGTGCATTCGTAAGCTAAGAACTTCTGAGCTGATCTGGAGGACCTATCTTTTTCAAATTCAGTGATTAGCTTATCAAATTCATTCGGCTCGATTTCAGTATAGATCTTAATGTAGTCACCAACTCCCTTGTCGTCCAAGTTCAGCCAAAACTGATAGAACTTAAAGACAGAGGTCTTTTTGGCACTAAGCCAAATAGCTCCACTCTCACTCTTTCCAAACTTCCTTCCCGTTGCCTTATCAATTACCAGGATATGCGCAAACACATGTGCCTCTTTTCCGCGTGCCTTCCGTATAAGATCAACCCCAGATATACAGTTTCCCCACTGGTCAGAACCACCTATTTGTAAGGTTGCACCTTCTGTATCAAACAAGTGCAGATAGTCCATCCCTTGCAGTAGGGTGTAGCTAAACTCTGCATAACTTATTCCACCGCTACCTTCGCCAATTCTAGAGGCAATAAAGTCCTTTTTAATTAGATCCCCAATACTAAAGTTCTTGCCTATTTCTCTTAGAAAGTCGAGAACTTTTAGATCTTTAGTCCATTCAATATTGTTGACCATCTTGAAATCTTTACCACTTAGAATCTTCTGCAGTTCCTCTTGTGCATTCCTAACATTGCCAGCTATTCTTTCTTCTGCCTGAACGTCACGTTCTGAAAGCTTACCTCCCGGGTCACCAATAAGAGAAGTCGCTCCACCAGCAAGTATTAAAGCACGATATCCATGCTTAATAAAGATACCATCGAGTATCATTGCAGCTAGGTTGCCAATAGTCTGAGAATCAGCCGAAGCATCAAAGCCATGGTAAAAGGTTCTTTTTTCTTTATCTAAGTCTTTTATATCCTTAAACGTGGTTTGGTGTACAAAACCACGCCAAGTTAATTCTTCTGAAAGTGTCATATTTGTCTTTTATTAAATCTAATCATTAACTTTACACAATCGTGAGCTCTTAAGCGAGCCATTTTAAGTACTAACCCCGAAAGGGGTAATACATATTTGCAAAAGAATAGATAAATTTTAATCTGACCATCTTTATAAGATTATAACAAAGTAGTTAGTTAAAATTACTTATTCTTGTAGGATTGGTTGATCTAAATATCCTTGCAAAACCTTGTAATCACTAAGAGCATCATTCTTGAAGTTCCCATAGATTTCAAGACCATCTGACTGGCTCTTTAGCTTCTGCAACTCAACCTTAACATCACTTTTTTCTACATCACCAGCAAGATCAGTACCTTTATCAGCCCTGAACGACTCTGGTAGCTCCCTTCTTCCAGGCCTTACCAAGTCGTATTTGCTCCTAGGGTCACTGTAAAATAACCAGCTCGCAAATATAACTATACAAATACTTACAAAGCAGGCAATAAGAATTAGCCTCCGAAGCGTAACAGGGTGGCTTTCGTGGCCATGCCGACTAATTCCGACAGCTTTCATAAAGGAATGAAGCCTCTGATTAAACTTTGACATTACCATTTGGCCTCCTCTCTAGATATAACCTGGGTTACGCTCGCACTATAGTTCTCTGCAGCCAGAGATACACCGGCCCTAAAGCTTCTTAAGTCCTCTAGCTGAACCCAAAACTGTTGTGGCTGATTCTTACAGTCTATTGATATAAGTCTTTGAAAAGCTCCATCATAGGCTTCAAAATCTACCTTAAACTGCTCTAGCTGCTGTTTTAAAACCTTAATATCAGCCTCAAGCTCAGAGTAACTAATATTAAATTTAGAATAAACAGGCTTATTCTCAGCAAGTTGCCTTAAAATATATTCCCAACCCCTAACTTTGTTCTGCCTGGCAGCCAGCTCATTAATACGCACAGTTTGCGCCAAATAATCTTTAATGAGATCGCATCTTGTAACTAGCTTCTGACCAATACTATCATTATAACTACTAGGGTTATCAACCGCAGTAGCGCTATATGGTTTTACGAAAGTACTGAGCCCAAATGAAGCCAATAATACTATCAACAAAGGCGCTGCTAATCTTTTTTTTATAACCATAAACAACTATCTAATCTCCTTATTTATGGTAGGTTAATCTTTAAATTTAAAACTGGAAACTTTTCTTCACCCTTACTCTTATTGGCCTTTTTCTGATCTATTGTGACGGTTCTTGTAATATTAAAGTGCTCCCCACGCTTAACTTTGTAGTGAAGTGAAATCTTCTGCATCTGTTTGCCACCTAAAAGCTGTCCATTCTTGGGTGCATAGACATCCTCGCTAAATCTTTCAGATTCACTTCTAACTCCTGCATCCGTAACCGAATAAAGTGCCAAATCATCGTAGCCAATCGGAATACTAGAATTAGTTGCATTACCAACTACAAAGTTAACCCTAACTATCTCAAAACCAGTTTCAGCTACTTGTTTATAAGTGAATTCTGATGACGGCCTGTAATCTCTATCTATACTTGCCGCAAGGATGGCAAAACCATTCTGCCAAGAAATTTGCTGCCCAATATTAGCCTCGTAGTCTTGCGATTTAATCATCGTAGGCTGTGAGAAACTTAAATCTAGCATTAAATCACTAAATTGACCATTAGGCGACTGCACATAACCCTCACTGTTATTATTTGTTGGCTGGTTATTAGTATCGTTGTCACTCGGAAGAGTATTAATATTAGTGTTCTTCTTTGCTCCATCACCACCCATTGACAACACAATAAATAGAGTTAAGATAAATAGGATAAATACTCCCCCTAAACCAACTCTAGCCTTTCCACCTCTACTGTTAATATCAAATAACGAGGATTTAGAGCTAGCAACATTTTCTGCAAGTATTTCTCCGTTTTTACTATTAGCTAATTTAGAGACCTCTCCAGAATCTGTTGAGGGATCTTTGACTGGGTTCTTTTTAGGCTGTTGTGGAACTCCTA
>JAUPUA010000001.1 GCA_030917805.1 Patescibacteria group bacterium | reverse complement strand
TCCGTTATATCCGCCCACGGCAGAATCTTGCACGAGGCTACAGTGGCCACCATAAACCCAGGTGCATCTGCTGGACAACTTGGCTCAATTAACTGGTCTGAAGTAGATCTGACCTCTGCTAGTGCCATGGTGTTGGTACTTCTCCAGAACCTAGGATTAACAGGAGGTATAACTCCAGAGATCGCCACCGCCCTGCTCACTGGGATCGTCGCTGGAACCGACAGATTTAGTAATCAAAAAACAACTCCAAAGATTATGGAGCTTTCTGCTCAGCTGATGAGCTCCGGTGCAGATCACCAGCTGGTGACCTCAAGTATTGGCGCAGCCACCTCTGGCCAAAATACCAGCCAGGTTATCAACACTGCCGCTTCAGATGCAGTAACAATACCGGAACAAACTGTACCCAAAGATCAAGAAATAAGCCTCGACCTGCACTCCCCAGAACCACCATTACCAAGTGCGCCAGCAGCAGTTCAAGCGCCCACTCAACAAGTCTCACCAGCTAGCTCTGCTACGAATACCGCACCAATGGTCAATAGCTCTCAGCCAGCTATTACCCCTCAGCAAACAGACCCTCTAAATCCTCCCGCAGTCGCTACTCAAATTAGTCACGACGATACCCCAAGTATCAAGCAGGCAACAAGTAACCAGCATAGTGATAAATCCTCTTTCAACGAGGCTTTAAACGCCGTCTTACCGCAGCCGGTGGATGTGGGCCAAACAGTAGTTCCAAACGATCTACTTCCACCAGCTCCAGTCCCTTTGAGCCAACAGGGTTCACAAGCCGAGGCTCAGACTCAGACTCAAACTCCAGTTCTAGAAAGTCAGGATATTGTCCCATCAAGTACAACCTCCGAAGCAGATAAAATCCTCTCCGAAATTGATGATATCTACAGCGCACAGCCATTCGATCCTGCCAATAACCCTCGCGGAGATCTAGGTACTAGCATTGTTACACCAGATGAGATTGAGCAGCCACTGCCAAGCTCAGTTCTAACTGTTGATACCTCAGTTCAACAAGATCAAGCCCTTAGTTCTAATATGAGTTCTGCGACTGGCACTGGAGTCCCAAGTTCAGCAGACACAGAGGGTCTAATGGGGCTGCCGGCTATCCCAGAAGCAAAACAAGAGACGATCAACTCTGCAGACATTCTTGGGACATCACCGATCGCAAATCAAACAGACTCAACAGCTGGTCAGATTCCCGGAATCCAAATGCCACCCAGCATTGCTCCACCCCCTCCACCTCCACTCGAAGCAGCTCTTCCAACCTTTACTCCAACCATAGATTTCAACGACGCTACAAAGCAATAATAACTAAGCAGAAGGGCTTACCAAATTGGAGCAATTACCACTACCTGAACCCATCAGATTCAACCCGAATGAGAGCATCAAGGAGCTTCCAGAAGACGGGCTATATCTATTTGATAAGCCTGTAGGAATAAGTTCATTCGGTGCCGTTTACCAGGTGCGCCTGAAGCTAAAACAGATTCATGGTAAGAAAATTAAAGTAGGGCACTGCGGAACACTTGACCCAATTGCCAGCGGCTTGTTGATACTTGTTAGCGGAAAGCTAACCAAAAGAGCAGGGGAGCTCACAAAAATGGACAAGGTCTACGAGGCAGAAGCCACCCTCGGCTCGTCATCCACAACTTACGATTCCGAAGGAACACTTAGCCCGGTCTCTACCAAAAAACCCAGCCTATCAGAGGTAAAAACACAACTCGTCAAGTTTAAGGGTAAAATAGAACAAACCCCGCCCATCTTTAGCGCTATCAAGATCGATGGAAAAAGAGCCTACAAACTTGCCCGAGAAGGTAAGCCAGTCGCAATGAAACCCCGACAAGTAGAGGTCTACTCAATTGAACTTATCAAATATTCCTACCCCCTGGTAAAGTTCAAAGTCCACGTATCAAGCGGAACATATATACGAAGCCTAATAGACGACCTTGGTAAAAACCTCAAAGTCGGAGCCCACATGTCTGGCCTTCGCCGCATATCAATCTCTAAATATCACCTCTAACCTGGATCTAGAACTGCTAAACAAATGTACTACCAGCTAAAACCGTCAGGTGTCCGAATATCCAACCCTAATAATGCTAAATCAGGCATTAGAAGTTCTGTAATTTGGATTCGAGGACAAATAATTTTTGTTTCTTTTCAAAAAGAAAGATCCCTTAAATTTACTTAAGGCGACCAGATTCGTTCAACGGAAAGTAGCGAAGAGTAGCACTACCAACAACCTCGCCAATAGGAACAAAGCCTAGCTGATTTCTACTATCTAGGCTTTGGCCGGGTGACCTATTATCACCGCTCACAAAAATATGCCCAGCCGGAACAAGCTTTTCATCAAAAGACGTCTTATCGTTTTTTGGCAAAGTATCTTCATAACTTGCGTCAGGGTCAAAACCGTCAGGATACTGCTCATTCTTAACGGTAAACCGGCCGTCGATCATACTAATTCGCTCACCAGGTAGAGCAATTACTCTTTTAATTAAAGATTTACCTTCCAAAACGCTATTAAAAACCACAATCTGACCTCGCTTAGGGATGTAGCTATCTCCAGACTTAGTCTTCGTAAACTTGTTGACCACAACCCTATCACCATTAGTCAGAGTTGGTCTCATACTACTTCCGTTTACATTATAAGTTCTAAAGACAAAGGTAAGCATTAAGAACGAAAGCAAAATAGAGCTTACTACAATACTCGTCAACGACTTAAACTGCTCAAAACCCTCGCTCTTAGAACTAAGCTTAGCCCTTTTCTTACTATCAACAGATGAACGCTCCTCTAAACTTTCAGTCATTTATATTTAAGGTATATTTACTTTGCAAAAACTACTATAGAATCTGTATACTTTTAGTTACTATTTTCTCTAAACAAAAAATAGATTTAAGCTAAGCTTAAGTTTACTTTAGATTAGCCCTCATTTGCCAGACCTTGTATATTAAAAGAATTTAGTTAAGTAATAATTTAGAAAGTCAGATTACAAAAAGCGGCTGGGTAAGCTTTAAATATTCATTAATGAGCAATAAAAACATCCTAGATGGATTCGTACCCCGACGTGCAGGCACCTCAGGGGGGAGATCTTCAAATTATCAAGCACCTTTAACCGGAGTTCCCAAAGAGCTTAGCAAAACACGGCCTGCCGAGAAACTAACCAGAAAAGAAAGGCGTAAGCTCGCAAAAAACTCCAGCTCGGATAGTAGTTGGGAAAGCACTGCCCTTAAAAACTCTGTTCTAACCGGAGCGAACCCTTCCGATCCTCTGAACCAAGATTCGCCAGACCTATCTGAAGGTGGGGGCAAGAGAAGAAGGGGCAAAAAAGCTGGTAGGCCAGTTGGGCCTCGCACAAAAGGTCAAAAGATAAGAAGAGTACTTAAGTTCAGCCTAATACCAATATTACTCTTTGGCGGATACTACGTTTTTAACCTACTTAATCTATCTGGCAAAGTTTTTGATGGAAACCCACTCGGCTTCTTAAAAAGTACCGAGCTAAGAGGAGAGAAGTCTGGACGTGTAAACATCCT
>JAUPUA010000053.1 GCA_030917805.1 Patescibacteria group bacterium | reverse complement strand
AAACTACAATGTCAGTATCTTTATTTAGCTCTTTAAGCTTAGGATGAGATTCACTCATCTCTCCTACAGAGATATTGATAGCCCCAGGAACATGTGCCCCTGCATACTCATCATGTCCTCTGACGTCTATAAACAGGTAACCTTTATATTTTCCATCCATAATTATCTTTAAGCTTAGCAAATACTTGCTCAACAGTCTAATCAATTTATTACAATAATTTAAGCTATAATCAAACTTCAGATGAAAGAGATTAAACTTAACGCCAAACAGCAAGAGGCAGTTGACCAAATTGATGGGCCGGTTATGGTTCTTGCAGGGCCTGGTACGGGTAAAACCCAGCTGCTTTCTGCGCGCGTCGCGAATATTCTCAAACTAACCGATGTAAATCCTAGCAATATACTGTGCCTAACCTATACCGAAGCTGGCGTTACGGCCATGAAGGAAAGGTTAGCCCAAACGATCGGCCCGGCTGGTTACCAGGTTAGCGTACATACCTTCCATAGCTTCGCATTAGAGGTCATGCGCCGTTTTCCAGATTACTTTTTAGATACGCGTGGTTTTACGGCTATTGATGAGTTAACTAGCTATCAAGTTTTAGAAAAGATTCTAGCTGAACTCCCGCCAAACTTTAAGCTGGCCCACCGCAGCTTTGCTCGCGAAAACCGCATCTCTGATTTAACCTCTAAGATATCAGAGCTTAAAAAGGCTGGTCTAAGCCCAGACGAGGCTAAAGAGCTCGTCGAGCGCAACCAAGCTGATCTCGACTCTCTCACCCCACTCCTAATAGAGTTTCCGCACGAGATACCTAGAGGCAAAGCAGCGGGCACAAAACTGATCGAGACCTTGGCCAGTTTTTTGCAAGAACAATCTGCAGACATAGAACCCAACGGTCCGATCAAAAGTCTCAAAAATATTATTTTAAAAGAACTAACCTCAGCTATAACTGAAAGCTTAGATTCTGGCAAAACTAGCCCTATAACAGCTTTTAAAAACGCCAACCTCGAGAAGGACCCCAAGGGCAACTGGCGCTTTAAAGATGTTAAATATAATCAAAACTTAAAAGAGCTCGCCCATATCTACAGGTTATATACAGAAGAGATTTACCAACTAGAAAAACTTGAATTCGACGATATGATCCTAAATCTAATTAGGGCCGTTAGCAACAATGATGAGCTAAAGTTAAATATTCAAGAACAGTGGCAATACTTTTTGGTCGATGAATTTCAAGATACCAGCTTTGCTCAGTTAGAGATAGTCCGTCTACTGGGTGATAACCCTGCCAATGGGGGACAGCCCAACATCATGGCGGTAGGCGACGACGACCAAGCCATCTATGCCTTTCAAGGTGCTTCAGTTTCAAACATCCAAAGCTTTATTGACCTCTACCCAGAAACCAATTTAATAACTTTAGAGGATAACTACCGCTCTAACCAAGCGATTATCACCACCAGTTATCAAACTGCAGAATTCATAGAAGAGCGACCAACTGGTACTACAGTAAAAAAACTAAGTAAAAAATCTGAGCATTCAAAAGATCTAGAGGTCAGCGTCACCACGCTAACTAGTAACCAATCTGAGCTTAGCTGGCTAGTCAAAGACATTAAAGAACAGCTTGAATCAGGCCAAAAACCCGAAGAGATTGCCATTCTGGCGCCGCGGCATCGCTATTTGCAAGAACTTGCCCTAGAACTTCATGCTAGCGGAGTCCCCGTTTATTATGAATCATCTTCCAACATTCTGGAAGATGAAATTATTCTCGAATTACTTAGCCTCAGTCAACTAGTCTTAAAAATCGCCTCAGGAGACCTTGCACACTCCAACAGCCTACTGGCAGAGGTAATCAGTGCTCCTTACTGGCAGCTTCCGGTTGGTTCTGTTTGGAGACTTAGTCTGCACGCCAGAAACGCCGAGTTCCATAAACACTGGCTCGAACATTTGGTTGAAGGAGCCCTGGGCGAGCAGGGTAAATTAATTGCTACACAGCTTTTAAAATGGTCTAACGAAAGCTCAAACTCAACCCTTGAGCAAATGCTCGATCTATTAATTGGTGCCACCCAGCAAGACGAACCTCAATCAACCTCGCCATTCAAAGCGTATTACTTCTCTTCAGAAAGACTCAGCAGCGACCCTGCCGGCTACGCTAATTTTTTAAGCAGCCTGACTACACTGAGAGATCATCTTCGCAGTTACTTCCCGGATATGTCTAGCCCCAAACTAAAGGACCTTACAAAATATGTCGAGCTTTGCCAGCAGCACGGAGGCATCCGTATTGCTCGGCGCGGCCTACACATCAAGCCAAGCGGAGTTAATCTAATTACAGCTTACGGATCAAAAGGCCTAGAGTTTGAACAAGTTTATATCATTCATAGTAGTGAAGATGTCTGGAGCGAAGCAGCAAGAGGTAAAGTAGACACCCTTAAGTTAACCGCCAACTTTGCAAGCCATAAAGATACCTCTGACGATAAGACTAGACTTTTTTACGTGGCTCAGACTCGAGCTAAAAACAGGTTAGTGCATACCCTTCACAAATTTGATGAAAAAGGAAAGCAGAAAGTCCTGCTCCGGTATCTTCAGCCACTGCAAGAGCTCCCAGAAGTTATCTTTACAGATCTATCTGAAGAACAAATGGATGCCCAAACTTCAGCTGAGGCCTATCAGCAAAAACTGTTTGGGACTGAAGAGTACACCACTCAAGAACCACTGCTCGCCGAAATACTTCAACCGATTTTAGAAAACTATCGACTTAGTGCCACCCACCTGACCACTTGGCTCGATGAAAAGTACGGTGGCAGAGATGAGTTTATAACGCGTCATCTCCTTAGATTCCCGCAAGCAATGAGCGAGTCTGCCGTGCATGGTTCTGCCGTGCATAAAGCCCTCGAGAAAGCCCATTTAGCCCATCGGGCAGGCCACGAGCTAACCCAAGCCGATCTGGACTACACCTACGCCCATGAAATTGCTAAGTGTGCCCTAGATGACGAACTCAAAGAAAAAATGCTTCAAAGATCCCACTACCTTTTTGAAAAGTTCATCGATGATATCTCAGATCTAATTAACACAGATGCCTTGCCAGAAGTAGATATTAAAACAAACTTTGAAGACATCAGGCTCAGCGGGAAACTAGATGCCGTTATTATCAATAAAAAAGAGGGCAGTGCAGTTGTCCGCGACTATAAAACAGGTAAGCCCGGAGCGTACATTGATAACCACTATAAAAATCAACTCTACCTATATAAGCTCCTGCTAGAGCAAAGCCCTGAACGGCTACCTAAAGAAGTAAAGTTAATAGGAGCTGAGCTTGTTTACCTAAACCCAAGCGAAGAGGCCGTAGTAACCCAAAAATTAGAATATAAAGAAGACGAATACCAAGAGTTTAAACTACTCCTCAAAAAAGTCTGGGTAGAGATTATGAGTCTTGGCACTTCGGCTTAACTGCCTCAACTAGATTCTCCCAACCAGTAGTTATCCCATATATAGTAGTCTGGGCAACATTCATAGCCACACGCTGACCCTCTCTTCTTAGTTGTACCGGGCACACAGAACAGTTATTCTCACAAACCTCTTCTAACGTATCCTCCAAGATACCGACGGTAGCACCAAGCCTATCTATAACCTTAAGGGCAGTATTTTTTATCTGTACGCATACGCCATCTCTCTCAGAGAGGTCTATAGGCTCAGTATCTAATGATGATTCTGTCATAATTATAATCTCCATGAATACCTAGGGTGTGGCGGACTAGAATGGACACCCTCATTAGATTCATGTTTACCGATAGCTTGTGCCGCTTCAAACAACTCAGCATACTGAGTAAGAATACCCGCAGATTCGGTTTCATCAGGGTTATTAATAAGACAAATCCTTTTAAGAGAACAGGCCCCTAAGCATTCGGATAAAGCACCTAGAAAAGCACCCTCGGTGTGCGCTACATCAGAAGGTGCCATTACCGCCTGCGCATTGTCTACTGCACCTACACCTAGTGCAGTCAGGGGACAATCGTATATACCAGGTTCATTAAAACCGCTCATTTCAATACTTATTTACTTGTACTTAATTTTTTTAGAGTAGACGAATTATTATAACAGTGGTGATATTAATATATCAACTGTCTAATATGAAATGGTCTATCCCAGATGGGCTTCAA
>JAUPUA010000043.1 GCA_030917805.1 Patescibacteria group bacterium | reverse complement strand
GTTTGGGGCCCTTATCTAGAGAATGCTAGGGATTTTGAATGGTCTTGTTGGTTACTGGAAGAGTGTTGTGGCAGGGATAACGGGTTGGGTTGCGGGTAACTTTATGGTTAATATGGGTTCTATTTTGGGATTGATACCATTTACTGGGGTTCCGTTACCGTTTTTTAGCCTTGGTGGGACTAATTTAGTTATAATGCTTACTATGATTGGAGTTGTTTTGAACCTATCTGCCTATAAAAAGAGCCGAATGAAGGGCTTTGGCGAGGAGAGAGCCTATGAGTAGCCACGATAAGACTATAGTGTTGGTAGGTGGCGGAACAGGGGGGCATGTTGTTCCGCTTAGAATCATTGCGGGCGAAATGTTCAGGATAAACCCTAACATAAAGATCGCAATTATAACGAATAGAGGATATTTTGAGAGGACGAAGCAGATATTTAAAGATTTAGAAGGCTCTAATGAGGATAATTTAAAGATATATCAAGTTAGTGGTGGTAGATTCAGGCGTTATGGGCGCAGTAGGTTGAGGGAGATATCCGATGTAAAGACTCAAATCCTTAATATTATCGACTTGTTTAAGACTGTTTATGGGATAGTTCAATCTAAGATGATACTGATGAAGCTAAAACCTGCTGCAATATTTTGTAAAGGCGGAACGGGGGCACTAGAGTTCTGTTTTGCTGCTAGAAAGAGAGCCCCGATAGTAGTGCATGACTCAGACTCCAGGCCTGGAATGGCTAACGCCATAGTTGGTAAATGGGCAAAAAGAATTTATTTTGGAATGCCCCGCAGTATTGAGAAGTTAAATGACAAGGACGTAGTAGGAATACCGGTTGAGGAAGAATTTAGGCCTGTTGATAGTGCAGAAATATCTAACTTAAGGTCAAGCTTAGATCTTAATGTAGAGAGTAAAACTGTACTCGTGACCGGTGGTAGTCTTGGGGCAAAGAAGATAAATGAACTAATTTATTGTACTATAAATGATTTGAATAAATTAGGGATTCAGGTGTTGCATCAGACGGGGTCGAGAGCTGCGACTAGCCAGGCTAAAAAGATTAGAAAAGAGTTGGATAATCCAAAACTGTATAGGCCTTTTGACTTTAGCTCGGAGATGGCTATCTTGTATGGAGTAGCTGATCTTGTGGTAGGGAGGGCTGGTGCGACAACGATTCAGGAGCTTGCTAATGCAAAGAAGCCAGCCATACTCATCCCTGCAAGTTTGAGTGACCAGAAGAAGAACGCTGCAATGTTAAAAGAAATGGGTGCTACTTTGATTGCTGAACAAGACGATCTTTTAACTAAGCCTGAGGAGTTTATTTCTATGGTTCAGTTTGCAGTTAGCGACGAGAGCTTGAGATCCTCTTTAGTCGACGCGATGACACCTTTGGCAAGATACGATGTTGGTGCACTTCTTGCCAATAAGCTACTAGATATATCAGAGGTAGAGAATGTTTAAGAAGTCTAGAAGTTCTAGAAACAGCGATTCTCTGAAACAAGAGTTTAAGCCCAGTTTTGTTTCTAAACGTGGTCAGCATAATAAGTCTGTTTCAAATACTAGATCATCTAAAAAGCCGATTAACAGTAAGCATGAAGAGGTTAGCCTACTGAATAGATCGTTTAACTCTGAGGTGAAGGCTTCGTGGAGTAATACA
Organism: Patescibacteria group bacterium; assembly: GCA_030917805.1. GTDB lineage: Bacteria > Patescibacteriota > Saccharimonadia > Saccharimonadales > HK-STAS-PATE-42 > HK-STAS-PATE-42. The sequence continues at coordinate 4,303 of JAUPUA010000043.1, read as the reverse complement.
AGCATCAATAATCTTGAACAACAAAAAAAACAGGAAGTTGATAAGCAGATTAAAGAGAAAAATAAGATTAAGAAAAGACGTAAGAATTTTAGAATAACCCTAAAAGCTGCAGCAATCTTATTTGGTTTGCTGTCTTTATATCTTCTTGTTTGTGGGGCTTCAAAAAGAGTTAAGCTAGATGTGGAGGGAGTTCCTGGAGCTAGGACTGATTATAATCTGGCTATCGAAAAGGCAGTTGAAGAACGAGTCGGTGGAGGCATAGTCGGATACGTTAAGCCTGCTTTTTACAGGTATGATAACATCCGAAAAGGACTTATTACAGGTAGGGATGATGTTGACCGTATTGAGCTGAAGTTTAACTTGCTCAAGCTTAGAACTGAGGCTAAACTTAAAGTTAATGTGCCGATAATTAAGTGGGTCTCACCGGATGGAAAGACAACTTACGTGAACCAGAAGGGTCTGATATATCAGCCGCCGCAAGAGTTGGTAGATGCATATAAGCCGCTTGAGATTGGCGGTACCGGTCTTGGCTCTGAAGAGAGTGCTAAGATCCCAGTTAGTGCAGATAAGTTGGCATGGATAGTTAGGCTTGTACCAGAGTTAAGGGGCGGGGGAGTAGTACCTAGTAAGGTTAACGTTCTTGCGGAGAGTATCAAGGGTGTGGAGGTTCTGCTTGAAGGGAAGGGGACTAGGTTGATATTCTCTACAGATGAGGATGCTGTTGGTAGTGGGGTTGCGGCGGCCAAATCTGTTAAGTTTCTGGAGCGTAGTAGGGAAGGGGGACTCGAGGGCTTAAGTTATATTGATGTGAGGTCTCCGGAACGGGTACTTTATAAGTAGGGTCTTAGAATTATTAAAGGTTTGCTGTTGGCTCTCGATTGATTTTTAGTACTCTTCTTCACTACACTTAGTACTATTTTTGTACTATGACTCTATTCCTTCATCGTTAAATGTTTTGCTGACTATATAAAAATGTTAGGATCTCATTGTTTTTATGCTTGATTACTAGAGTAGAGTGGCGTGGAAAGCATTGACATATTTTGTAACTAAATATAGGTATAGTCAAATATTTGTATATAACACAATACTTTGTGTATAAGTCAAATTAGTAATTAAAACATTAGTTGTGGAAAAGTCAAACTATGGTCTTTGTTATTTCACGAAACACTAGGGTATTCTAGGCCTATTCTAAGCTGTTAGCTGAGACCCTACTCACAATATGAAATATAGTCTTAAGAAGGTGTACTGTGTGTTTTTTTGTAGTACTTATTAAGATTGCTAAGCTACACTACTCCCTAAAGAGGTATTGTTGCTCGTCTTATCTCTTAGTACTCAATGTCGTAAAATATACATTGTGCGACGTTGTGCTTATATCCAAGTCTTGAACACTTATGCTTCTTCCTTATGCTATTTTGGCACTACTTTTCTATTTTGAATTGAAAAAATGTTTTTTGATTTTATATTCCAATTTATATCTTAAACTTCACTACTTTAGTGATATTACTGAAATAACCTTTTGCTGTAAGCAATTCTCTACTACTAACTCTCTATATACTCTGTACTATATTTGTACTATATGCCTTTTATACAGTAGATCTGCATCTTCAATTGAAAGAACTCAGACTTAAGTGTCCGATACAAACCCATTTCATCGCTGAGAGTGTTCTATTGGCATTAATTTGAAGGTTATCGGGATCAATTCCCGGCAGCTCGATACCTAAGAAACGTATACGACCTTCTGTACGTTCAGATACTTCGGTTAGGGGTATCTTTCCAATTCTCTCAATATTAAGTTAATTAGCTGACTAACGTAATTCCTCTTGCTTTTTCTTCTGGAGACCATGGGTAAACAGATCCTGATCTTTGCCCAAGAGCTTGGGGCATATAGGCGTTTAGGTATATTAGAGCTTCCGAAGCGAATCTATCTGTGATGGGTTTACTTATTCGTGCACTCCCCTGACTTGCAGAGATGTAAACTTGTACAAAGTCCATAGCGGTGTCGAATCTGGCTAGATTTTCTTCATCTAGGACGTCCCAGTAGCCTGATACTCCTTCGTTAACTGGGTATGCGTCTTTACTCTTGGGCATGCTATTCTGTATCTATTACTCGGCGAGTTGGAATGTGGCTGTGGCTACGCGCTTGAATTTTGGCTTAGATTGAAGATTTAGAACGATTGTAGTCTCTCTAACCTGTCGGTATCTTAATACACCTCGGATAATCTCATCGCGGTGCATTGGTTTATTGCCGCCATCTTTAAGAACTTTTTCGATCACGTCTTCAACCGTTCCTTCAATGTGACCCCATTCTTTTAGGGCATATCTACCACGACCAACTAGAACATAACGTGAGTCTCTGATTAGTTCGTTATGAGTAGCTTGAATTGTAAATTCTCTTTTTGCAAAAGTTTTATCGGCCTGTATGGCTTTATAAATTTCGCTAAAGTGCATTGGTTCTTTGTTTTCTGAAAGTACTATGTAGATTTTATCTTTAATACTTCTTGGGTTAACAGATGACCAGCTCTTTAGGCCCCAAAGTCCTTTTCTTTCGTAAGTTTGGGTAGAGACAAGCACTTTGGCTTCAATTTCTTTTTCTGATTGACTTAAATTATTGGCCTTTTTAAGCTCAGAGATTGAGATTGGCTTTTTATTCTCTGTAAGAGTACTGACAATCTTATCAACCTCTTTTAAGGCCTCAGATGGGCTCTTATAGTGGCTAGAGAGCACTGCACTTTGGTTGTACTCGTCATTTTCTTCAACTAGGAGTAATCTGCTGGAAATTAAGGTAATAAATGAGTTTTGGGCTACTACTTCAGTAGATGTCCCCTCCCCTACTAGTTCGCTTAACTTAGCAATTGAGCAGACTCCACCACATTCTTCTATAATTTCGGCCAGTTTAGCCTCGTACTCAGGGAATCCGGCTAGTTTGCCCTCTTCTGCCTTAACTTGCAGGCGGATGACTATTCCCTTTTCTAGCTGACGAATACGTTCACGAGTAACGTTATATTCTTTACCAATGGCATCAAGAGTCTTTTTTTTACCATTTAGCCCAAATCGCCCAGAAATAATATCTCGCTCCCTATCCTTATAGAGGTCATCCATGATGTTTTGGATAAGTTTTGTAAGCTGGGTTTCTTTTACTGGGTTATTTGTTGTTGCCATAATTTGTTGTGATTATTGTTAGATTTCGAGTGGCCACTCCCCTACTCTTTTTAATTTATATGATAGGTTTTGGTTCTCTACTTTCATGTCTAGCCATCTGCCTATTTAACTTATGTTAATGTGGACACATGTACAAACATTATTGTATTAATATTATCATAAGATTAGTACTATAGCAAGCCCTTCAATACATCGACTTCAATTTAACACTACTTTGAATGCAGATGTGTGCTTATTACAACGTCATGACGACTTGGAGGCCGCATATGGCTATCAAGCGTTGGCAAGTCTACCAATACGACGGATGAGTCTGGAGGTTTTTTCGGAGAATATTAGCCTAAGTACATCTTGATATTTAGCATCTACTCCGTACATGGAAGGTAGTTTTGCCCCTGTTGTTATAAAGCCTGCTCTTTTGGCAAAGTTTGCCATTTCTATATTAGTAAGCCCCGTAAATGTTAAAGGTCTTCTCGTAAAACCAGCTTCGGCTAGAAGGCAGTAATTTTGAAGTGCCATGGTGGCGTTGTAGATCATTTGATAGCGGTGTTCTGGGGGAACTCTATTGTCTTGCATCTTGCCATCTATCTTTGGTCGGAAATTAATCTCCACATATGGGTACTCGGTGTCGCCAATTACTGTAGCCAACCCTACTTCTAGGCCCATCTCTCTATATACTGGAAAATTGCCTTGATGCCAGGGGTCACTTTCTTTAGCCAGGGTAAGGTTTCTGTAATAACTTCCAATTGACTCTATATGGCCGGCCCTTTCGCCATCTAAGTTAAAACGTAGATCTTCGGCTACTTGGAATATGTCTTCTATTGTTGGTGTTGTATGTCTATAGGTGTCTATCGACGCTGTAGGGGAAGCTAGGGTCATTTCTTTTTGGCTGGGTAGCGGCGTCCGCGAGCTTTCTTAGCGGGAGCTTTGGCTAAAATCTCAATTGCCTGCTCTTCGGTAATATCTTTAGCCTCAACATCTTTAGGGATTTTAGCATTCTTCTTAGCTTTAACATCTTTGATGTATGGTCCATATGGTCCGTTAATAATTTGGACGTTACCCCAGTCTGCAACGTACTTGTTCTTTTCTTTTTCGATGTTTTCTTTGATTAACGGGACAGCCTCTTCTAAGGTGATGGCATGCATAT
>JAUPUA010000048.1 GCA_030917805.1 Patescibacteria group bacterium | reverse complement strand
GATAATATCTTATGCATGATTAGTCAAAAAGGTCTTGCACCACATAACTTTAAGCTTGATATGGCAGCTCCTGCTGTAGTAACTATGGAGCGATTAAATGGAGTTATGGATGATGACATGCTAAGAGATTCTGTATATGCTTTGTGTAGTATTTGTGGAGATAGACATAAATTTACAAGAGGTGAGCTTGTGTCAGACCCAACTCAACCTGGACATGCAGATGTACTAAACTTTATTGCAAAAAATCCTAGTACCCAAACTACGATTATAGATATAAGAGATATCGTAGACATGGAGCCAACTGATAACTACAGTAGCAATTAACTGTCTTCTTTAAACACAAACTTGCCGTAGGCCCAGAAGCTCCAGAGCATTGAGGACAGGCCTGCAATTGCTTTGCCTGTAAAGATTGTGGCCATATTCCTAGTTATTATACCGTCAAGCTTGAAGAATTCTATAATTGGATAGATTGAATTATGTAGCCAATCGGCATGTAGGACTACCAGGTTAAGAACCGTATTGTTGATTCCGTAAGCGCCAATTAAGCTGACGACTATGAATGTGGCAAGCTTCTTACCTTCTATTGGGTTGTGACTATCCTTAAACACGAAGTAGCGATTTAATAAGAAGCTAGAAGCTATCGAGCAGGTTCCAGAAACCGTGTTTGCAAGGATTAGTTTTAGTGTATCTTGTGGTTTGGCATCGAGTATTACGATCATAATACTAAGAACAGTGAGATCGACGATTGTATTCCAGACTCCAACCACGAAGAAGCGTGCGAAGCGCTTCTCGAATATCTTACTGAAGGTTTTTTTGACTTTTTTGTGCAAAACTAGCTGGATATGTTAAGTTTAATCTAAGACTAAGAGATAAGTATGGCAGAATTACTGAGCTTATGAAAGAGCTAGACGAACAAAAAGAATACCTCCCTTTTGGTGAGCCGATCCATTACCTTCAGAGAGATATAGTCACGAAACTTAAGGATTCAGTTAAGTCATTGACCTATTCTGAGCTTAAGCCGGTAGACATGGATGGCAATGCCTTTAATCATCATCTAAAGAATCTTGTTGAGAAGAAGCTGGTTAATAAAATGAAAAACGGTGAGTATGGGCTGAGCCAAAGTGGGAGGCTAATGATTGATTCGCAGTCTAGGGCAGATTCTAGAATCAAGACTAGACCACTTAACGGGGTGTTCATTTTAGCGCGTACTGTCGACGGAAAGTTGCTTACCTATACTAGCTTGGCTGGTGCAGTTATTGGTTACGAAGGTTTGTTATTTGGAAAACTAAGGCTTAGTCAGACATATAAAGAGACAGCTTCTAGAATGCTCAAGTACCGAAATATAGATGAAGACAGGTCGGTACTAGAGAGCCCTGGAATGCTTAATATTAGATATACAGAAGGTGGTGAGCTCGTGGCACATAGATGTGGGCCACTTTATATCGTTCGGCTAGATATCAAATCTGAGGAAGTTAAGGATTTTGGGAGTTCTAAGGGAAGGGTGAGTTGGATTGATGAGGATGGAAAAGTACCTAAAGACGTGGGGGCTGCTAGAAAATTGAGCACATCTAAAGGTTTTGGACTGGTTGAATTAGAGATTAATTACAGATAAGAAAAAGGAGTATATATCTTTCTAGGTAAATTATTTTACTTAACCGTACCTTGTCTTAAGGTATAAAGTCCCAGGTAGGAAAGGGATTTACAAATGGAAAAGCAAATAGTACTTATAAGACACGCGGAAGACTATAGCCAAAACGGAGAAGTCGCAGTTTCCGAACGAGACTGTGAGCTGGCAATATCAAGCCTAAGAGAAACTATTGAAACTGTAAAAGGAGGAGGCGTAATCCGTGCCTTAGTGGACGGAGTACCGATTTTACACTCAGATAGAGTTAGGGCTAAGCTGACAGCAGAAAGAATTGGTAGCTTCTTTGGTGCAAAACTCTTTGAGAGCCAGGCGCTAGGGGACTTATCTATCAGGACACGAGCTGACTCCTATCCTATGGACTTCGCAGGCTTCCTGAATAAAGAGCTAGGTGAAGAGGGTGTATCAGCTTGGGATAGAAGTGGTTCGGTTGTAGTTGTGGCCCATGAGCCCTTAATTGCAATTGCCAACGGTAGGCATCATGTCCCGCACTGCTACCCATTCCTATTCAATGAAAGTAACTACCAAGGAATGGTTATGCTGGCCAACGAAAGAAGACATATGGCTACACCCTAGATATGTTAGACTTAAGCTTATATGGATAAGAAAGAAATGAGCGATAAAGAGTTGCAGGAACTGGGTGAGAAGTTAAAAGAGTTCTATGAGATTGGTTATATAAATAAATGGAAGACCCTACGATTTACTCTTCTTAAAGGAGTTGCTCAAGGACTAGGGTTATTTATTGGTGGTACGGTTGTCGTAGCTTTAGTAATTTGGGCATTAAGCGCGATCGATACCGTTCCGTTAGTACAGCCAGTCGTAGACAATTTACAAAGATCTACTGGTAACTAGATAGGCATGAAAAAAGAAGTATATACCGTCCAGTCAAGTGGGCTGCAGCAAAAAAAGTGGAAGAGAAGGCTTAGCTTAGCCGTGCCGATCCTAATGCTTTTAGCGGGTATATATATCCTAAGTTTAGTATTTGCACCCAAACTAGTACCTTATTTAAAAGCTGGCGAGATTAAGAAGGTGGTTAACTCTTCTATGCCAGAGCAGGGTAACGATCGGCTGTATATCCCTAAACTAGGTGTTAATGCATCTTTAAAAAATGGTGGGGCGGAAGTTATGAACGACGGCGGTACTTGGCATAGATTCCCGGAACGTGGAGATCCACTGACTGGTGGTAATTTTATAGTAAGTGCTCATCGATGGAAGACAGGTAAGACTCCAGCCGAGACTATTGCTCAAAGCCCATTCTATAACACAGATAGATTAGCGGTTGGAGATGGTATTTTTGTAGATTTTGAGGGCAAGAGATATAAATATGAAATATTTGATATTTTTAATGTTGAGCCTGAGCAAGTCGAGATTGAGGAGCCACTATCAATTGGTGAGAAGCCATATATGACACTGTACACATGTACTTTAAAAGGTGAGGCAGATGGCAGAGTTGTGGTTCGTGCAAGACTAGTTAAACTTTAGCGCTTTTTGAATTTAGTAGCTTGTGGCATAATCCTAGTATGGCAGAAATATCAAAGATTGAAACTAGAGAACCAAATAGGGTTGCGGTCGCAACAGTCTGTGGGGTAATTGCTCTAGTGACAACCTTCAATGAAGTGACCGTACCCATAATAAAGGATGTTGTTGCAGCTATATTGCTACCCTAATAACCAAAGTTCTACATTCCGAAGGCGAAGTCTTCGTAGTTGAGCTTGCCAGATGTGCGTACTTGTTTGAGAGCTTTGGCGTACTCCAATAGTACAGTTATAGAATAGTCTGCTTTGCCAGTAAGGTAGGCTTGGTGCTCTTCGTTTGCTGCGTTGCCTTCTGCTACTCCAAATACAGATTCAACATCATTAATGACAAGTGGTTCAGGGATGATTAGCATACGAGTGTTTTTTGTGGAATGTTTAAGTTCTTCAATAGGACGAATACCCCCAGTTCTTGTTGAGGATACACCCACTGTTAAAACTGGCTTATGAGCTAACGTGTAGCCAGACATCAACAGGAATTGCCTTAGTGCTGGAGCCGCCCCCCCGCCCCATTCTGGCGTTACAACAATAACTGCGTCAGATTCTTCCAGCTTTTTATATTCTGCGGCCATAGCTTTAGCAGGTTCAGTCTTGCCTCCCCAGAATTCATTTGGGTTGAGTGTTAGGCTTAGCTCATTCAAATCTATAAGATTTAAGTCTGAGATATTATGCTCAGATACTAACCTTTCTTTAAGCCATTTTGCTATTTTTAAACTTTGTGATTCATCTCTACTACTTCCGCTTATAATTGTTATTTTCATGTTAATTACTTTTGAATTAGGTTGTTTTAAGTTCCTGGAAAGAATAGGACTTCCGCATCCTCTTCTCCATCATCTTTAGTTGCAAAAGCCCCCATACTGCCTACTGGTGATCTGCCAACATCCACTCTTTTTAGCACGGACGTAGGGATGTGATGCAATTGTTCAAGCAGCATGGCTACCCCAGCGAGATGAAAAGTCTCTCCTTCGATAGTTTGTACAGATCTGTTTAGATTCGGATTAATAGTCATGAATATGGACTTTTAAGTTTAACAGAAATAGCTTGGTAATTTAAACCAAGCTATTTCTTAGTAAAGCAACCTACCTACTTTCGTCTTCGTCGACTACTTCAGCTTCTGGTGCTTCTTCTTTCTTGTCTTCTGATGACTTACCTTCTTTTTCAGATTCTTCTTTAGCAGCTTGTTCGTACATTTTAGTAGCTATTGGTTGAATCTTTTCGAGTAGTTCTTTGGCGGCTGCTTCAAGTACTTCTTTGTCATCAGAATCCTTCTTTTCTTTAGCAGCTTCTACGGCTTTTTTAATCTCTTCCTTATCCTCATCAGAGATCTTATCGCCCATTTCGTCTGGCATTTTTTCAGCTTGATAGATGGCGTTTTCTAGGCCATTCTTAGCCTCAACTGCCTCCTTCTTTTGCTTATCTTCCTCAGCATGAGCTTCAGCTTCTTTTTGTGCCTTCTCGATGTCATCTTTTGAAAGGTTTCCAGAGTTTTGGATAGTGATGCTTTGTTCTTTAGAAGTCCCCTTATCTTTGGCGGTAACGTTTAGAATTCCGTTTGCATCGATATTAAAGGTAACCTCAATTTGTGGGATACCGCGTGGAGCTGGTGGAATTCCATCCAGAACAAACCTACCTAAAGATTTGTTGCCCTCGGCCATCTCGCGCTCACCCTGCAATACGTGAATCTCCACTTGGGGCTGATTATCAGCAGCAGTAGAGAAGGTCTCAGATTTTGAAGTTGGAACTGTAGTGTTCCTTTCGATAAGCTTCGTAGAGACTCCGCCCATGGTTTCAATACCTAGAGAAAGTGGTGTTACGTCTAGCAAGAGAACATCCTTAACGTCTCCTTGCAATACCCCACCCTGAATAGCCGCACCCATGGCAACAACTTCATCTGGGTTAACACCTTGCTTTGGCTCTTTGCCAAAGATCTCTTTAACCTTAGCTTGTACCGCAGGCATTCTAGTCATTCCACCAACAAGAATCACCTCGTCTATATTAGTACCTGTTAGTTTGGCGTCTTTTAGAGCCTTCTTGCATGGTTCTACAGTCTTTTCGATGAGATCTTTAACAAGATCTTCGAGCTTGGCACGAGTAAAGTTATACTCGAAGTTGATTGGGCCATCTGCACCCTGATCTAAGAATGGGAGGTTGACCTCAAATGCTTGGGCAGTTGAGAGTTCCTTTTTAGCTTTTTCGGCTTCTTCTTTAAGCCGCTGCATGGCAGTAGGGTTCTTAGTTAGATCTGTAGAGTGCTCCTTTTTGATCTCGTCAACAAAGTGATTAACAATACGTAGGTCGAAATCTTCACCACCAAGGTGAGTATCACCGTTAGTTGATTTAACCTCAAAGACACCATCACCTAGTTCTAAAATTGAGACATCGAATGTTCCCCCACCAAGGTCGAAGACGGCTACTTTTTCTTCTTTATTGTTATCAAGACCATAAGCAAGAGCTGCGGCGGTTGGCTCGTTAATAATACGCTTCACCTCAAGACCTGCAATTTTACCGGCGTCTTTTGTGGCCTGGCGCTGAGAGTCGTCGAAGTAAGCTGGAACTGTAATGACGGCCTCTGTAACTGGCTCACCCAAGAAAGCCTCGGCGTCAGCCTTAAGCTTAGATAGAGTCATTGCAGAGATCTCTTCTGGTGAATAATCTTTGCCGGACATCTGGACTTTTACGCCATTTCCTGCCTTTACAATCTTGTATGGCATTAGGTCAATATCTTTTTGAACTTCTTTGTCGCTAAACTTACGACCAATTAGACGCTTTACACCGTAAATTGTGTTTTCGGCGTTAGTTACACGCTGACGAACGGCAGAAGCCCCAACAATGCGTTCTTCTTTACCGTCTTTGCCTTTTACCGCTACAACAGAAGGTGTAGTTCGATTCCCTTCGTTATTGGTAATGATTACTGGTTTACCAGACTGCACAACAGCCATTGCACTGTTAGTTGTTCCTAGATCGATTCCAATTATTTTTCCCATAGGTTATTTCTCCTTTTTGCTTAAATTCTTGAGATACTTATTATTCTATATGTTAGCACTCTATCTGTGCAAGTGCTAACTATGCTTTAAAATATAACAAACTAGCACTCACAATGCAAGAGTGCCAATACACCGTTAATTTATCTGAGTTTCTAGGCTATAGGTCTAGATTATTTTGTGAGATGTTAGAGAATATTATGAGATTATGATGTGGCTGTGCTGCCGAGAGATCCTACTGTGTGGGCAAGTAGTTTGATTCTGTCCTCGGGGTAGCCAGCATCTTTAGCCCACTTAATGAATTGGCCCAGAGAAGAGAAAGCCAGGTCTCCTTTTTGTAGGTTACGTCCCAGGTTACTAATTGGGTCTCCAGAGGTTTGCTTCAAGAAGGCATCGACCATCTCTTTACTAGGAATGTAGCCTTCTGCAAAGTCTCCTTCTGGGTTATTTGGTTTAGGTATGCCAGATTCTGAGAAGCGGATTTCTTCGCCAGTTACAACTGCTGCAGCAAGCTCGGCCCATAGCTCACCTGGTTGTGTAGCAGAATATTGAGTTGGGAAACCATGCTTTTCTACCCTTATAGCACCGTCTACTCTTGGAATTTGCGTTTCAATACCCGGTTCCGTTTGTGTCTCCCATTTCATTTCAGTTGAGTTCTCGCTATTTTTGTCGGCTATTCTTCGAACAACACTCCACCGAGCTCCGTTTTGTCTGAATTCGCTAAACATTTGATTTGCTCTATCTAGCCAAGGATTGGTGCTTGCGTACCTTCTTGAACCAGATACCTTCTTAATAGAGACTCCCTTCTTCTTAATGTCGGTAAAGTGACCAGCGACTTCGTGGGCTAGGGTCCATGCTGCTGACATCTTGTGGAGCTGCTCTTCTGTAGGCTGTTCTGGCATGTGCATCTCTACTAAGCCAAGAACTGGTATCGCGACACCGAGAATTCCTGATCGGTACTGATCGTCTATGCCCATTCCTATCTTCTTCTTGCTCGCAGTAGGGCCGACATTCTTTGACGGGTAAACTGCAATCAAGCCGAGCTTGCTGGCGATCTCTCCGCCTTCTAGTGCTGCTAATTGCTCTAGTATCTTATAAAAGGACTCTTGTGTTGCCTCACTTGGTACGTGGTCTATAAATGCGGCTCGTATTTCAGAGTCTTTGCCTTTGGCATCTTTGAAGCTAACGGACTGGAATTGCTTAACTCTGTCTTGTGCTAAAAGGTACATGTATTTTCGAGTGAACCTCCAGGCATCTTTGCCTACCTTACCGCCGTTGGCCTCTAGCTCATCTAGTACCTCTGAACTCATCTCTAGCCATGTTGTATCTGGTAGCTGACCATCAAACCTCTTTAGGCTCTTCTTAAGTTTTATTTTGGTCTCAGTTCGTGGTGTTTTCTCTACCCTTAGGGAAGGGAGTGGTGGGATTATGATTGGGATAAGTGGCCACATATCTAGGTGGTAGTCTTTGTTCTTATCTTTTGGCTCGCCATCATCTAGATACTCCTGAGCATCTACTTCTACAGTTGGTGGGCTGACCATAACTAGCTTTGTTCGCTCACCATCTGGTGATTGAAGGTTGAAAGTGTAAAGCGTACCGGCGGATTGACCTATTTGAATGTCCATTAAGGCTTTGAGCCCTAGTGGAAGACTAGATCTTGTATCTGGGTTCTTGTAGATTTTTTCTACCTGATCTTGGCTGTTATAGCCAAATCTGACAACAGATTCTTTTATTAATTCAGCTAGATTTTCTTCTAGGATTTGCTCTGAGAAGGTTGTTTCAACGTTTTTACCCAATCTGGATTCGACTAGAGTAGAAAGTTGCTCTGCTCTTGCTGAGGCGTAGATGTTGTTTTCTAGATTAGGTATGCTAAGACCATCTGGGCCGTAGTCATCTGAGGCCATGCCCTCAACTTGAACTGAGTCTAGTTTGTAGCCTGAGGCTACTAGGGACTCTACTTCATCCAAAGCTTTGTTGGCACATTCTGTATCTATTGATGTCTCGCCAAGTGGGCTGGCACAGAAACCTTCAATTGGCTGGATCTCTTTGCCAGGTACCGTAACTGCGACTTTCTCTACAACTGGAGCCGTGAAGCGGATATCTTCAACAGATACGTGCTCGTCGTGGAAGTAGTCTCCTATGTCATCTTTTACGCCCTGCGTCTCTTCGACTGCGTCTTGAGCTACCTTAGGGATGTTGTGCCAGTTATGCCAAACTGCCTGAACTGTTAGTGAGCCAGCTAGAATTAGTGCATGAGTCTTTGGCCCACCCTTTAGCCATCGAAGGCCATTGTAGGTAATGCTGTGGTTGTTAACTGTTTTAGTGGTCTCGACCACTTCGGTTACTACCTCCCAGCCAGGCATTCTGAAAGTTGGTCCTCCCTGGTTAGCTCTTGAATCAAGATATTGGTTCCAGGCTATGTCTTCCCTTTGCTGATGGTTAAAGTGACCTCCATGGGCTCCGCCATTTGGCGTGCTTCCAGCGTTTCCTTCAATATTACTCATTTGAAACAATTATCGTCCTGAATTTAAAATCTCTTATTTAAGAGACATTATAGCAAAGAAGATTATGATTGTCAACTATAATAGACTTAGAAGTTTGCGGACGGTGTTACAGTTCCGGATGGTTACTCTTTTATAAAATGGAGTTCCTACAATCCTAAGTAACTTACTTTTATTGATTTCCTCTTTGCTGACCGACCAAATTATAGCTCCTGGTACGTATTTAACTTCATCTGCCCCCTCTCTTGGATCTAGATCTTTTAGAACACCTGGTGAATCAACTTCGTCCCATAAGAATAGGATGTCGCACTCCATCTCGTGATTATTCTGAGCTTCTTTTGGAATAGCCTCTGCAATAGCTTTAAGTTGATTGGCAGACTTGATGATTGTTGGGACCGTGAAACTAAACTCAGACTCTATCGCTTCCTCTATTTGCGCGCAGAGTATAGTTTGATCTTTCTCAGCAGATGAGAAGATGACATTGCCAGAGTTGATATAAGTTTTGACATCTGTGTGGCCAAGACTCTCAAAGAGAGTCTTTAAACGAGGCATTTCCACCTTGCGGTTCCCTCCAACATTAATCCCACGAAGTAGTGCAATAT
>JAUPUA010000006.1 GCA_030917805.1 Patescibacteria group bacterium | reverse complement strand
AGGCAGACTTAACAATTATTCCGGTGCTGAATAAAATTGATTTGCCTGCAGCAGATACAGAAAGAGTTAGTGAAGAGATAATCAAGCTTATAGGCTGTAAAAAAGAAGATATCTTATTAACTTCTGCAAAAACGGGAGAAGGAGTTGAGGAAGTTTTGGATGCTGTAGTAAATAGGATTCCTGCGCCTATTAAGTCAAAAGATGAGGCAACCAGAGCACTTATCTTTGATAGCTACTACGATGAATACCGTGGAGTGATCTTATACGTAAGAGTTTTTGATGGCGAGCTAGGGGCGAATTCCGAGATTAAGATGATGGCTAGTGATACCTCAGGAATCGCATTAGAGGTTGGTTTTCTAAACCCTGGTTTTCACAAGAAGAAAGCGCTAGATAATGGGGAGATTGGCTACATTGTAACTAACCTTAAGAGCACCAGCGAGGCAAGAGTTGGAGATACAGTCACTCTTGTTAAAAATCCTGCCTCAAATGCTCTCGCTGGCTATAAAGAAGTTACACCTTTTGTGTATGCTGGAATTTTCCCGCCAAGTAATGAGTTTTACCCAGAGCTTAAAGAAGCATTGGAAAAATTAAGCTTAAGTGATGCGGCGTTAAAGTTTACTCCAGAATCTAGCCAAGTCCTGGGCTTTGGATTTAGAGTCGGCTTTTTGGGCCTACTACATATGGAGATTGTGAAAGAAAGGATCGAGCGAGAATATCATTTAGATGTGATTCTAACTAACCCGGGGACTGATTATAAAGTTCTGCTGACTAACGGAGAAATAATGGAGGTGCAAAGTGCGGCAGATTTGCCAGATGCTCAGCGCATCGAGGCAATTGAAGAGCCTTGGGTTAAGGCAGAGGTACTGACTCCAAAAGCTTATCTGGGGGCAGTAATTGAACTTATTCTAAGAATTAGAGGTATTCAGGGTAACATGGATTTTGTAGATGAGAACTTAACAATAGTGCATTTTAGAGCACCTCTTGCCACTTTGCTGACAGACTTTTACGATCAACTCAAAAGTGTAACCAGTGGATATGGGAGCTTGAATTATGAGCTGGATGGCTACCAGGTAGAGGATTTGGTGAGGGTAGATTTTTATGTAGCCAGTGAAAGAGTTGATGCTCTGAGCCTCATATCCCATAAATCAACGGCAGCTAAACTTGGGCGCGATGTAGTCTCTAGGCTGAAGGACATTATCCCCAGGCAGATGTTTAAAGTTAGCTTGCAGGCTGGCATCGGTGGAAAGTTTATTGCTCGCGAAGATCTTTCTGCGATGCGAAAGAATGTAACTGGGCACCTTTATGGCGGTGATGTATCTCGTAAAAAGAAGCTTTTACAAAAACAGGCAAAAGGAAAAGAAAGAATGAAAAAGTTCGGAAAAGTTGAGATTCCGAATGACACTTTTGCAGTGCTTCTAAAGAGGGACTAGACTTAAGCTTAAGGGGTTCCAGCTAGTGAACCTAGAGTCTTTCTGAGCGAGACTTATGAAGATGGTTATTTTTGTAAATTATTGCAAATAATACTACTGATCCAATTAGTACGGTGCTAAAAGCTACTGCATTAATAACTGCTCCGGATTTTGGCGCAGTTGGTATTATTGCAGGTTCATTTGCCGTCTCTAGGGGATTTATGTTTGACCCTCCGTCATCCCAATAGATATCATTACCTGGGCTGTCGGTCAATCTTACTTTGTTAGTGCCGTCTGTATTCATTTTATAAATATCTGCCGACGAATCAGGGCTAGCACGATCGATAGTCACAAAAAGGATCTCCTGCTTAGCTGACGAACCTAGGTTTGTATTCGGCCATCTTGCATAAGCAGAGATATTATCATTAGATTCAGCTGTTAAGTTAACATAAGTGGACCCACTAAGATCAGTTGTGTCTATTGAATAAAGATCATAGTTCCTTTGATTCGTGTCATTCTCTGGCCCTGCAACTGTAGCGACAATCCTTTTAGAATCTCCATACCATAGCATAGGCATTTGTGGATGTGAGAACATCTGAAAGTCGAAATTAATTTCATTGTACCCTGATGAATCTGGATTATAGATTCGTATTGTTGAGAAATCATCCTGAAGACTGGCCTCAGGATATAGAGCAAAATTTGAGGCAATTTTTGAGGCGTCAGGTGACCAGACTGGTGCAATATCTATTCCAGCGCCCACATCCTCTGGATCATAAGAACTCAAATCACGAGACGACACTCCACTAACATCGCTCATAATTAACCTTAACTTAGTGTATT
The DNA here is from genome assembly GCA_030917805.1 of Patescibacteria group bacterium. GTDB lineage: Bacteria > Patescibacteriota > Saccharimonadia > Saccharimonadales > HK-STAS-PATE-42 > HK-STAS-PATE-42. The sequence continues at coordinate 3,063 of JAUPUA010000006.1, read as the reverse complement.
CAAAATTGGGATTGGAAGCACCCCACTCGAGCCTACTTATTAATACCTTTTGTGAATCTGGAGACCAAGCGACACCCCCATTATCCAGTCCGGTATAAGGATCAGTAAAATCAACCCTTTGCGTTCCGTCGGTATTTATAACTGCGGCCATAAAAGAAGAGTCCCCATCTTTATGAAGGTAGTGTAGGAGTTATTTTGAACCATCTGGTGAAACGCGGTTTGTAGAGTGATTATGGCCATCGTCTGTTAGCTGTCTTACGTTAGAGCCATCTGGATCCATAGAAAAAACCTGGGCTTTACCAGAATCATCTCGAGAACTTATAAAGAATATCCTTAGACCATCTCTAGACCATTGAGCAAAGCCGTCATCTGCAGGGTTATTAGTAAGATTCGTTTGATTGCTACCGTCTGTATTCATTGAATAAACTTCCATATTGCCATCTCTCTCACTCGAGAATAAGTATTTCTCTTCAGGTACTTCAGCCACTGTATTAGTATTAAAAATGCTTAAAAAAGTTAAGCTTAGTAACAATACTGTTGGTATTAACAAAAAAGATTTTCTCTTCATAGCTATTTCGATAGAGGAGCTAAGTTAATTTCTTTAACTCTTTTAGATCTGAGAATACTTTTTCTCCATGCCCAAGAGGTGTTGCTCTGCCATAGATCTTACGAATTTTGCCGTCTGGATCGATAATAAAAGTTTTTCTAAGAATTCCTTCGTTACCAAACATCTTCTTGCCCCAAGCCCCATAGGCATTAATAGTAGTAGCATCTGGGTCTGATAGAAGAGTGAAATTAAGCTTATGTTTGGCCTTAAACTTTGTATGGGAGCTTTGGTCATCCTTGCTTATTCCGACAACATTGGCTCCAAGAGCAATTAGATCATCATTAGCATCACGTAGACTACAGGCCTGAACTGTGCAGCCCGGAGTATCATCTTTAGGATAAAAATAGAGAACTAACCACTTCTTTTTAAAATCTTTCAGACTCTTAGGGTTTCCGTCTTGGTCGACTAACTTGAAATCTGGTGCTAAATCATTTATTTGTGGCATGCTCTTTTATTATTAAACTTATCCTATAGACTATAGCACTTAACCTTGATGTCGTTCGGAAAAGAGAAGTTTTATCTGATTTCTTGCATGCACCTATATGTTAGAATTAAACTTAATAATATGTCTAAATCGCTACCGTTTGAGCTAAGTAAAAACGAAATTCTTATTGAAGAATTTAGAAGAAGTAAGATTCCTTATCTTTTTATTTATAGTGCCACACTTTTTGTAGCAAGCTTATTTTTTATAATGTTCTTTCAGTTGTATGGAGCGGGTGAATCTTGGGCTTCTAGCTGGATAGGAGTATCCCCAGAAGTTGGCTCTGAGATCGCCCCAATATTTGGTTTTTTAAGTGCCCTTAGTGTGCTGTTTGGGGTAGTAGCAGCGCATATTTATTCGCTTAACAGAATGTTCTTAACTAACGAGCACGTGATAAGGATTAAACAGCATGGTCTAGTTGCTACAGATAAAAAAGTAATTAGCCATCTGAATATTGAGGATATAAAAGCTCGGCAGCATATTATTGGTAAAATATTAGGTTATGGTAGAGTAACAATGAGTACCGAGGGGCAGAACGCGACCTATGATATTAACTTTATAGTTGCCCCCTTTAATTATGTAAAGACTGCTACCGATATTCGCGATGATTATCAGCAGAATGTTATTGATCAAGGTGGTAAATCTATCCCACTAGTAGAAAAAAGATAAATATACCAAGAATAAACTTTATATGTTGATTTTAAGCGAGGCAATACAGGGTAAGAAAGTGATGAGTATGCATGCTGGAGGCGCAATCGCTAGTCTTGGCAACCCAATAATTGACCCTGCTAACTTAAAAATTATTGCCTTTGATGTCTCGGCCCGAGGCATGAAGTATTTCTCTGTACTACATAGTAGCGACATTAGAGAGTGGAGCCCACTAGGCGCAATTGTGAACTCGGAAGACGCAATTATGGAGGTAGATGAGAACATGCCTAAGATTAGAGAGCTAGCCGAGGCAAAATTTGAGATGACCGGGATTGGCGTGCGGACTGAATCTGGAAAAAGGTTAGGGAGAGTCAGGAACTTTGTTTTTGAGACTGAAGGATTCTTTGTCGTAAAGATCAATATTGAAAAAAGAAGCTTGCTTGGGTTAATTAACACCCCCCTATCTATCGAGCGTGATTCAATCGTCAATGTAACTAAAAAGTTCTTAGTGATATCTGATAATGCGAATAAGGTTAAGGACGGAAAGAAGGCAAAGGCAAACGTAGAATACGGTTTTACTAATTAGAAAAGAGCAGTTAAGATTTAAAGCTCGGATGATGCGAGCAGTATTGCCTCTGACCAGGTCGGGAAGACAGAGGTCAGACCTGCTAGCTCAGTAGTCGTCATTCCAGACTTAACGGCAAGAGCAATTAATGATATCTGCTCACTTGCACTTGGGCCTACTAAACACGCTCCTAATATCCTTCTAGAGGAGGCATCCACCCAAAGCTTAACAAAGCCCCCGAGAGTTGGCTCAAGGTGTGATCTGGTAACCTCTGACAACTCCACTAGAGATTCTTTAATCTGCACGCCGCGAGCCTTTAGCGAGGTGGTTGACTCACCTACTTTAGCCACCTCGGGCATTGTAAAGATACAACTTGGTACTGGGAGATAATCCATAGTCTGGTAAGATTTTCTACTGCGCCCAGCAAGGATATTATGCGCAGCAGTTTTAGCCTGCATTAAGGCCGTTGAAGTTAAACGATAAGGCCCAGCAGCATCACCTATCGCATAGATGTTTGGAGATGCTGTTTGCCCAAACGCATTCGTGGCTATGAGACCTTTATCACAGTGGATCCCTGCGTTAGAGAGGCCATCCCCATCGCGCATCTTTTTACCTGATGCTATCATAATTGCCTCAGTTTTTAAGATGAGCTGCTCATTATCTTTAGTTACTAGCTCTAGCTCTTTAAGATTACCTGTTGAGCTTGCGGCTGCAGAGACTATCCTTGCAGCAAGTTGGACTTTTATACCAGCTTGCTCGAAT
>JAUPUA010000042.1 GCA_030917805.1 Patescibacteria group bacterium | reverse complement strand
AATCCGACCTTTTCAAATAAAGTTGCAAAACCGAGCCCCCACCCTAGAGCAAACAGTAAAAGCAGCTCTTTAGAGCTTTCCAGTTCTTTTGTTAGTCTTGGTAGTATATTCTTACTAGCCCAGTATAGCCCACCGCTTACTGCGGCTCCTCTTGCCAGTAGAAATAGGATACTTATTATAGAGCCATCATCTCCAGACTGGGCAGAAAGGAATATCTTTCCAGCGGTTGCTATAACATCTTGCAGAATTAGAACCCCAATTGCTACCTGCGCATACAATCTAGTAGTCTCTTTCTTATCGTTCAGAATCTTAACGATTATTATGGTGCTACTTAGCGCTAAACTTAGCCCAATAATAAAAGATTCCATCCTCCCAAAACCTAGGATACTACTAGCCAACATTCCTATTAGAGTGATTGCTGCAACCTGGACTCCTGTTGTAGCAAAAACTACATTGCCCAACTTAGAAAAAACTCTAATATTCAACTCTAATCCAATAATAAATAAGAGCAGTGCTACACCAATGCTTCCAAATACTCCAAAAGCACTCCCGTCGTGGATTATGTTCAATAGAGTTGGGCCGACAATAACACCGGTTAAAATATGACCGATAATCAGTGGTTGCCGATAATAGTGCATTATGTAGGCCACAATCGAACCAATAACAACGACCAAACTTAGCTCTGTAAACAAACTCACTCCATGCATATATTAAGCTTAAGTTTAACACTTTCCCCAACCCAATTTCATGCTGACATTACCGAGAAAAAGAGTATACTCTAAGTTAATATTATGGCTGAAGAGTTAGAGAAAAAAATTGCCCGCCGTAAGGAGAAGAAAAGACTTCGCAAACAAGAGGAAAGCCTTAACAATCTTAGTGAGGGACGTTGGCGTAGAGTTGGATCTTTTGCCGCCTGGGTAGGTTATAACGTAAACATTGAGGGTGAACAAGAGATTGTACCAGTCAGAAAGAACACTTCAAGATTTGAGATCTCCACGGTAACCGCCAACCTAAAGCGATATATCCGAAGAAAAAAAGAGATCGAAGCCGAACAACAAAAAAAGAAAAAGATACGAGGGAAAAAGAAAGGCGCTTAATGGTTTCGGCAGTTAACTGTAGACAGGTGTCTTATGCTACCTCTTCATAAAGATCCATTAGTTTTGGGTAGTCTAGCTGCTCCATTAAGGCCGCCATACCAAAGTGTAGCTTCTGTTGGTACTGTGAGTCTTCTAGAGCATTATGACTAAAGTCCCCATCAGGTATTATAACCTTCGGTAGATTAGACTTGGCAGTCTTCTTCCAATCCCAGTCTCCACCTAGTGGCAGGGCTAGTGACTTCAAGTCAAAGGGTAGAAGTGCAAATGGATACTCATCATACATTCCAGCTATTGCAAAGGAGAGCTTTAGGTGTGAAGCATCAAAATCTGGACCGAAGGCGGTCAAAACTGGTTTTTTCCCAGTTGATTCTTCAAGAGATTTAACCCATGCACAGAACTGCCTAATCACCACTGTAAGCTCCGGGGCCTCTCTAAGCAACCTGTCATGCTCTAATCCGTGTTCTTCGCAGAACTTACGCTTTTCTGGCATGTACAGCTCAGAGTAGGGCCTTATCTCGCTATAAAATGATTCACCGGTGGGGCTTTGAGCTCCTAGAGCCGTCATATTACCGTATCCTGCTATTCCGTCTGCTTCTACGTCAAGATCAACATATAGTTGTGGCGCCGCAAGAACAATCTCTCTACCTCGTTCAAATAACTCTTCTCTACTTGGTGGGGTATCTCCAAATGCTGGGCTTAATTTCATTTCATTCTCCCTCTCTTTTATCATATACTCTATCACGTTTCAATGTCTCATAGACACTCGAGGCGATTTTGTATAGTTCGGCATCTCCGTCCTCTTTATCAGGGTGAAGTCTAGCCATCATGTGTCTAGTAGCTCTTCTTGCCAGCTCTTTTGCATCAGGCAAAGGAGTATCTGGAGCTTCTCTGAGCCTAACTACTACTGCCCCCATAGAGGTGTTTGCAAGGTTAATCAGGCTCATAAAACTAGTAGTATCAGTTTCCCCTAGTCTAGGTGGATACTTTAGCAGGCAATCTAATGTCTCCTGTGACCTAATACATAGCTCAATGCCCCTGATAGTTTCTGGGTCCATCTCTCTTGGGCCAACTTCGTCATTTCTATCTTTCTCCATTTGACAACTCCTTTCAATTATTTTAGTTGCAATCGTCAGTATATAGGAGTTGCCCAACAGATACAGTAAAAACTTTTTTACCTATATTTGTTATAATTACAGCCGATGACAGATAGTTTCCTACCTCAACAATACGTAGACCACTATTTGCAAGCCGAAGTAATTCAACAATTGTTAGCTTCAGACGAACCACTTAAGTTTAGTGAACTTAAGGAAGAAGGCGTAGATAACAGTCTCTTTATGTATCACGCAAAGAAGCTCGAGAAAAGAGGACTTATTGAGCGAGCCGAAGGAAGATTCCGTATTACTTCGAAAGGAGCAAGATGGGCAAACTATGCGGGCCAAAGCTTTAACAAAAGTCCAGTACCGAGAATCTTAGTGCAGTGCGTTATCCGATCTGGTGATCAAGTACTCCTTGCCAAAAGAGCTGGCGCTATGAAGGATTTATTGAATGAGTATCTTCTGCCCGGTAGAAAACACGACTATGGGATATCTGCTAAAGATGTTGCAAAAGATCTGCTAAAAGACCTGTTTACGGAGGGCTTTCCTCCACCAGAGTTACTGACAGTGGCAGAAGTAATTGTGGAGTATAGCGATAAGTTCACTCACCATTCTATCTCTCACATTCATGAAGTCATCCTGCCAGACACTTATCAACCAAACCGAATAGAAAAGTTCGAATATGTGTGGGTAGAATCTAAACTTATTAGCGACCAGCCAATCGCGGACCTACTCAAGAAAGAGCAAGTACCTAGACCTTGCAGGTTACTCAGATACATACAGGACTAAAAAAGACCTCAAGGAAGGTCTTTTTTTTAAATATGATGTCTGGTGCTCCGGATAGGACTCGAACCTATGACCTGTCGGGTAGAAGCCGACCGCTCTAATCCAACTGAGCTACCGGAGCCGATATACGAGTTAAGTATACCTCAATTTAGCAGTTAAATCTAGCCGTGAACTAACTCTCTACCCCGTAAGTACGTTGCCACTACCTATAAGCTTATGCTAAACTGCTATGTACAAATCCTCTATTATAACTCTATGAACGTTCGTCAAAGGATAAAGCTAAAAGATAGTCTAGATAAGAAGCTTGGGGGCTTAAAAGCCTCAAGTTCCAAGCTACAGAATTTTAAGAGATCTCTTTTTACAAAGAAAGAGCAGGGCGGTGAGTTTGAAGACGAAAAACAACAAAAAGATTCTACAGCCCAGGGTGGAAGGCAAATTATCGCAGGTCTAGATATTGGTACAGAATACGTTAAAGCCTTAGTTGCTGAAGTTGAAGGGGATAATATCAATGTTATCGGGGTTAGTAAGAAGCACCAGAGTTTAACCGACATGTATGCCGGAGCAATTGCTGACATCTCTGGAGTTGTGGACAACTGCGAGGCCGCACTTGCAGAGGCAGAGAATATGGCTGGGGTTGGCGTTTCTAAGTCTGTTCTAGGTATAGCAGGGGAGCTCGTCCGTGGGATAACCTACACCATCACCTATAAGCGCACCAACTCTGAATCTCAGATAACCGCAGAAGAGATGCAGTTTGTTATCGAGAAAGCCCAAGCTCAAAGTAAAACTAAAGCATCAAAACAACTTTCCGAAGAGACGGGCGAGGATGATATCGACGTAAAACTTATCAACTCTGCCATCGTTGCTATGTATGTGGATGGCTACAAGATATCTAACCCAATCGGCTTCCAAGGCTCTAAACTCTCAATTAGACTTTACTCTGCCTTTGCCCCAATGGTTCACATTGGTGCCTTGCAGCAAGTTGCGCACCAACTAGAGCTAGACCTTATGGCTATCGCCGCCGAACCATTCGCGGTTTCTAGAACTGTTATCGGCACAGACCCTTCAAGCTCAATATCTGCAATATTAATAGATGTAGGAGGAGGAACCTGCGATCTAGCTTTTGTAGAAGATGGTGGAGTTCAGGGAACACGATCTTTCGGGATCGGTGGACGAAGCTTTACGAAAGCCATAGCTGAAGATTTAGGAATAAGCTTTGAGCAGGCTGAAAAGCTAAAGGTTAATCTTGGATCATCAGAGTATTCCGTAGCCGAACGTTCTGCCGCTACCAAATCACTTCAGCGAACAACAGAGGTTTTGCTTGCTGGTGTTGAACTCTGCATCTCAGAGTTCATTGAAGAACAAGGCGATAAGTATGGGGCACTCCCAAGTGTAATTATGCTCTGTGGCGGTGGTTCATCTTTAGAAATGCTCCCTAAAGCATTAAACTCAGCAGATTCAGACTGGGCAAAAGATTTGCCGTTTACCCACAAACCAAGAATCGGACTGATTCGTGCAGACGCCGCTAAAGGTATTAAAGATCTCACTGAACGAGTCTCAGATCACACCTTCATTACAGCCCTAGGTCTACTTAGAGTAGGTCAGGACACAATGATTTCAATTGAACCAGAATCTAAACTTAAAGAGTCTTTCAAAAAGGTCCTAAGAACTTAATATCTGTCTCTAACCTATTTCTTCTCGGCCTAAGCCCATTATATAGCTTTCAAAATTTGGCGGAGGAGGGGGGATTCGAACCCCCGCGAGGACTTAACATCCCCCTACAGCTTTAGCAAAGCCGCCCCTTCAGCCACTTGGGTACCCCTCCATCAATTCAGATGGTCGTCAATCTCTTTGACTTAGATTCTAATTATAACACCGCTGAGCTATCTAGCCAAAAGAGAATCCGACTTGTCTGCCGGATTCTCTATACTTAAGTTAATTAAGAATCTACTACTTCTTTTTCTTAACTACAGTCGTCTTTTTTATGGTTACTTTAGTAACTTGCTTTGGCAAAGATGCCTTAAAAGCAGTAGGGTCATTCATGACGTTGTATAAACCAACACCAATAGCTGCACCAAGTAGTGGCCCAAAGATTGGGGCGGCATCACCGATAGTTTCTATACTCCTTACAGTTGACGCAAATAGAGCTGGGTTCAAGAATCCGGCACCACTCACAAAACCTGTGAATATTAATCCGAGTAATAGCGATGCACCTACCATAAATCCAGCCTCGAAGGTACTTCTTTCTTGGCTAACTGCTGCACTTATTCCAAATACGAAGATTCCCATTCCTAGTGCCTCAGCCGCAAAGATCTTCCATGGTTCAGTGTTGCTAAATACACTAGCTGTAGCTTCCGGAATAAAGAGCTGCATTACACCAAAAGCGGCAAATGCCCCAAGTAGCTGCACTAGTATATAGGCAGCAGCAGATGCAGTTCTAATTTTCTTAGAGGTCCACATTCCAAAAGTAACTGCTGGGTTAAAGTGTCCTCCACTAAACTTTCCAAGTGTCATCACAGAAAGCCCAATTGCAAAAGCTGCAATAAGTGGTACGGATACGAAGTAAACAGGAACTGCCTCTAGGCCACCTGCTAGCGGGTTCTGTTGAAGAATCTGTGCGCCACCTGCGGCAAACCTTGTTGCTCCAAGAACTGCGAACACAAGGCTAAATGTACCAATCATCTCTGCAACCAAAGCCACAGGGTTAATTGTTTTTAATATATTTGTAACTCGGTCCATAATGGTTTATATACCCTCCTGAGGTATACGGTTTATCCTAAACAACCAATATACACTAGCGACCTTGCCTACCTCAATACTCCACCCCGAAGTGCATTGCTAAACTCACAACCCTACTCTAATAGCTCAATAGGCTTAAGCTTGCCGTATAGTTCAATATCCATTAGAATAAGTCAATTATGGAGACAATGGATAGGATTAGAGAGCTACACCCCACGTATGAACCGGCAGAAGTGTATAGAGCTGCGTTTGTAGGTTCTGGTTTTGTAGCTGTTACAAACCAGATTGCAGGTTCTGGTAAAGATGCGATTAAGGATGCGGTCGCAGCACTTTGTGGAGGGATCAGTTGCCCCTCATATACAGACAGGGCTTGGCGCCCAAGTGATGGGCCTAAGCTTGGGAATACTAGCTACGTTTATCTAACTTCAGAAGAAATGCTTGCAGAGATTGAAGCAGGTACGATAATTGAGTACGAACCGTTACGTGACTATTCTTACGCTACTTCTGGGAGAGAGGTAAAAAGCATAGTAGAACAAGGTAAGCGTCCATTTAAAGACCTCGAGCCAAACGGACTTATAACCTTAAGGAGGATTATGGGTGATTGTGGTGTTATTCGTGCCATATATCCGCTTCCTGACCTTACGGTGCTAGCCGATGGCAGAACTCAATGGGAACATCTTTTAACGAATAGAGACTACGAAGGAGATAGACTAGGAGACATTCTAAAAGGTTCGCGCGGGGAAGAGTCGGCTAATGATCTTGCAAAGAGGTTAACTGCCGCAGCTGGGCAAAGAGCTTTAATTGGAGAGTTGGGCTTAGTTGAAGATGACAACACCTTTTTTGTTGTTAACACTTATGGAAGACTGGCCGAAACAGCAAGAGTGGCTGCAAATTTTGTAAATCACGGTAAAATAACTACTAATCCGTATGGGTCGCCCACAGGTACTGCTATCAGGGCTAATCTTAACGAGGTTGAAGAGATTGCCTGCTCAGCGCTAGCGGAGGCCTCATAAATCTCCCACTCTGCTAAACTTATAGGCATATGGAACATAAGCTTAAGGGCTGGCTCAAAACTGTACTGTGGCTTATTGCACTGGCCATTATTTTTATACCGACATTCTTTGCTATAGGCAGATTCAAAGATTCTTATGACTGGGAACGGGCACTTGCTAGCTCGGATAGACTCGGTTCACTACGGTCAGCAGGGGAGTCAACCGATCTCTCTGAATCAACAAGCTATGTTTATTGGGTAGTACTAGCAGATCCTGGTGCAAGGTGCACATATTCTATAGACGGGGTACGGTCTGATCTGCCCTCACCGTTCAACAGGCCTAATGCTAGTGCACGCAATGCTCTCCAGGTTAGCCCGAGCACAGATGACCTGAAAAACGTAAACATAGATGGCAGAACTTGGGACTGGGTCTCAACCATACAGAAGTCCAACAACAATGAGCGGACCATCTCGTGCGACAGCAACTATATTCTTATCGAACGTCCAGGGCTCAGCCCCCTGCAGGGTATGGCTCTGATCGTGGGTTCCGGGGTGTACTGGGCATTGATGGCATTTCTATTCTACCGATTTATAGTCAAACCGAGCGTAAAGAATACTTCGAAAAAAGACTAAGAAGAGCTAGAACTAACCTCTCCTCTTATACCCCCCCATGCTAAACTTATAGCTATATGGCTAAGAGACCTGCGGTTAAATTTGTTTGTACAGAATGTGGCGAAGACTACTCTAAATGGACTGGTAAATGTGAAAACTGTGGGGCCTGGAGTACGCTTGTTGAGTTTAAAGAATCATTGGCTTCTAAGAATCCAAAATCTGGGCAAGGGAGTGAACTAAAATTTAAATCCATTAAAGAGATCTCTAAGACTGGTGACGGTAAGTCTACGCGCCTCAAAACAAACATCTCAGATGTAGATGATGTTTTAGGGGGTGGTATCGTCGAAGCCAGCGTCAATTTAATAGCTGGGGAGCCCGGAATAGGTAAGTCTACTTTAATAATGCAGATCGCCGCATCAATTGCGAGTTCTGCAGGGCAAGTTCTATATGTCTCTGGCGAGGAGTCTGCTGAGCAAGTGGCCCACCGCGCCTCTCGTCTCGGGCTTGCCTCCGATAATCTAGGAATTGTTTCTTCAACTTCAACAGATGACATTGCCGAGACTATTCTTAAACTTAAACCAAAACTAGTTGTAATTGATTCCATCCAAACTATGGCCTGCTCGGAGGTCTCATCTGCTACTGGGTCCGTCTCGCAGGTTACAAACTCTACACATATCCTAACTCAAGCTGCCAAAGCTTCAGGAACCGCACTTATTATTGTTGGTCATGTTACAAAAGAGGGTTCTCTTGCGGGGCCAAAGATGCTCGAACATCTTGTAGATGTCGTACTTAATCTTGAAGGCGATCGTTATGGGGGCTTTAAGATATTAAGAGCTATAAAGAATAGATACGGCTCAACCTCTGAGGCTGGGATCTTCAACATGACTGAAAAGGGCTTGCAGCAAGTCGATAATCCATCTCAATCACTCCTTGCAGAAAGGCAGGTCACAGATGGATCCATCGTTTTTGCTGCCATGGAAGGCACTCGACCAATCCTTGTAGAGGTCCAAGCTCTGGTTAACAAAACCAATTTTGGCTACCCTAAGCGAACTGCATCCGGGTTCGATCTTAATCGTCTAAACCTTCTTACTGCTGTATTAACACGCCGCACTAAACTCGACCTAAACGATTACGACATCTATATTAATGTGGTCGGCGGAATTAAGTTAAGCGAACCGGCTGCAGATCTGGCTGTTGCTATGGCAATAGCATCCGCCGCAAAAGGAATAAGCTTAAAGAAGGACCTAGCTGTTGCCGGAGAACTCGGCCTAAGTGGTGAAGTACGGCGAATTCCACATATTGATAAAAGAGTTGCCGAGGTTAAAAAGCTTGGTTTCAAAGGTCTTCTTGCACCAAGTTCAGGTTCTAAATCAGCTTTCATTCAAGAGGCTACCTCACTTCGGGAGGTTCTTAATACCTGGTTCTCTGCAAAATAGATCCGTAATAGACCTGAGCTACCATGCTAAACTTAATATCAGTGAAATCAAAAATATATAAATGACATCAGATAAACCACAACCATACTAATAGTTCTTGCCGTCTTTCAGGCAGCCACACTCCTATTAACTTTATTACAGTTCAGCCCTAAAGGTCCTGCAACTAAGAAGTCTAAAAAGACTATCATCTTGGATACATCCGCGGTGATTGACGGTAGAATCTTAGCACTAGCAGAAGCCGGCTTCTTAAATGATGCCGAGCTAGTTAGCACCAATATAATTCTAGATGAGCTCCAGTATCTGGCGGATGAAGGGGATAGCTTTAAAAGAGGTCGCGCTCGTTACGGGCTAGAGGTTCTCAATAAGCTCTCAGCTTTAGGTCTACTCAACCTTGTCACTAAGAATCTTCCAAAATCAGAGCTCGAAGTAGATCAACAACTGCTTAACCTAGCTAAATCTAGCGGAGCACAGCTCTTTACCGCAGATTTTAATCTTGCCCAGCGAGCTAGAGTTGAAGGGGTTGAAATCTTGAGCCCGAACGATCTCTCTGAATCTCTTAAACCCCAAATTCTTCCAGGGGAGAACTTCACTATTAAGCTTATTCAAAAGGGCGATGATCGTGGACAAGCAGTAGGTTATTTGCCAGACGGAACTATGGTTGTCGCCGAGAACTCTGCAAACAAAATCGGCCAAACCCTAGATCTTAAATCGAGTAAGATCATCCAGACTACTGCCGGGAGAATAGTTTTTGCTCAGCAAGTTAATTCTGGTCGTACCCCAAAAGATTCTAAGGCTGCTCCAAAACCCAGAGTTCCAAGATTGTCTAATCCTCAACCAGAGCCTAATCTAACTAAATCTCAAACTAGATCTCCGCGTCAAGCACAGACTCAACCGCAGAGCCAACCCCGGAATCAACGTCGTCCCCAGAATAACCGCCCAAAGAATAAAGAGGACTCGCTTATCGACGCCATTAACGGCTCCGACTCTACCCGTTAAGGTTTATCTCTGTTAAAATAGGAGATACGCGCCCGTAGCTCAGCTGGATAGAGCACTGGTCTTCGGAACCAGGTGTCGGGAGTTCGAATCTCTCCGGGCGCACCATTAGTTATTTTTGTTTTGCTCTAGCATTGGCCAGAGCTTTTTTATACATTCTCATCACATCAACCCTATCAAACTCTGGGGCTTCGTCATTCCAAAGGCTGTATAGAGTTTCCAGAAAGTTCGCATAACCCTCTTCAGTAGGGTAATAAAGAGTTCTTTCGTCTATCTCAAAGTCATCGGGCGCCCCTATACGAATATCACCATCTCTTGTTTGGTTAAAGACATAAGGAAACCCCCCAATCTCAAATCTGCCAAGTGCATGGCCCACGATTACTTTTCCATTCTCCTTCATAAAGTGAGGTATAAACCCAAACTGGGTAGAGAAGCCAGGACTACTCCCGAGACTGTCCTCTAAGGCATTTAGCCCAAGATAAGTTACAGCTCCACAGTTCCCTCCGGCATTTATTGGGTCTAGTGCCTCGTTTATATCCGATATTTCAAAGATATAGCCAGGTAATACAGTCTT
>JAUPUA010000059.1 GCA_030917805.1 Patescibacteria group bacterium | reverse complement strand
TAACTCACGCCTATTTTCTAGTAATCTGGAGAATATATCTTCTGCAAAATCCATAGATTCTACAAACCTCTTATAGGCAATCTCTTCGTTATGCTTATGCGGGTTAAATGCTTTTTTGAGTATTCCATCTAGGTTTAGTTCACCAATATCCTTATAAACTCGATTTTCATATAGAGGCTGGCCATTATCTTGAGCATCAATTGGCTGTACTATAATCCTATCTATGTCATCATAAAGCTCCTTATTGCCCTCGCAAATCTCCATTCCCCAGTGCTTCCATACTAGTCCGAAGCCTGAGTACTCTATACCATTTCTCCTCTTTCCTGCCCTTCCTTCTTGATGATGGTCGAATCTTAAATTATCTGGTTCATATCTTAAGCCTACATCTACAACAATGTCGCATCTGTTTATTTCTTCAATATCTCGAGAACGTATGATCTTGGCCTTCGGATAAATTGCTCTTAATAGCATTGCTGCAAAAACATCGTCCGCATGGAAGTTACCACTGTGTACCGTTACAAGTTTAGGTTCCAGCCCTTTATTAGCATAAGTTAAATTTAACTGCTTCATTTAACTATATTTTAACAGATCCAGCCATCTAAGCTTAAATGAAGAATTGTGCTAAACTTAAGCATAAAGATATTAGCAGAAAGTTAAATAATAAATGAATCCAGGTGGAGTTTCGGTGGGAAACGAGCAGCGCGACAAGGAGCGCTTTAGGCAGGCAGATGAAGCCGCGACTATGCGGCGTGCACAACTTCTTCATTTTGATTATTTAGATACAAGAAACTACACCCTACCTAATGGCCCAGTACAAGATGTTATTACAGTTTCGGACATGTATAAAGATTACTTCACCTTGCTTAGTAGCGAGGGTAACCGCTATGGTTTCGCCATAACAAACCGAACTCCTCAAAGTATTACCAAAGATCTTCAAACGCGCTTCCCGGATAAGCTTGTTTCTATCAAGATGATCTCTGAATCTGGCTGGCGTGAGTTAATGCGTATCTATGACCCGCCAATAGTTACCAAGTACGAAGATATTAATATCTCCGATTACGGCTCCAGCGATAACTTAATGGAGGTTAGTAAAACTCTCCAGGGTGTTAACAGCGATGATTTGCTCGGGTACATAATTGCTCAATCCTACAAAATCGGGGCTTCAGATATCCACTTTGAAAACGCTAGAGACTTCGTACGAATTCGCTTCCGTCTTGATGGTATGCTGCACATTATTGCAATTTTAACTCACCAAAAGTATTACCACGTCCAGCAAAGTATTGCTGTGCGAGCAGGGATATCATCAAGTTCTAACGATGCCCAAACAAGCCACTTATCAGAAAGAGTCAAAAACCAGGATACTGGGGAAGAAGAAATTCTGAACATGCGTATCGAAACCGTTCCAACCGTCTATGGGCAGGATGCTGTGCTGCGTTTGTTTAACTTTGATATTGATCTTTTAGAGCTCGATAAGTTGGGCTTGAGTGCAGAAGAAAGAGCACCAATTGATAGCGTTATCTCGCACCCCCATGGAATGGTTCTAGTTGTTGGACCAACCGGTTCTGGTAAAACTACAACTCTGTATTCCATCTTGATGAGGCTTAACACCCCAGAAAGAAAACTAATGACCTTAGAGGATCCTGTGGAGTATGGACTTGATGGAATGAGCCAGATACCCGTGGATACCCGTGGAGGTGATAGTTTTGCTAATAAGCTTCGTGCGGTGATGCGTCTAGACCCGGATGTCATCATGGTGGGGGAAATTCGAGATGAAGACACTGCCCATACCTCGCTGCAGGCCTCTATTACTGGGCACCTCGTACTCTCGACCTTCCACGCCTCATCCGCCGCTGCAGCCATGAGCAGAATGATCGGCCTCGTTGGTCGAAATCCTATTTTTGCTTCTGCCGTCAAACTTATAATCTCGCAGCGTTTAGTTAGAAGGCTAGATCCAAAAACTAGGCAACCGTACAAGCCTAGTGAATCAATGGTCAAGCACTTTCAAGAGCACCTTACTAATTTACCGGCTAAGGTTAAGTTGCCTCAAGATTTAAACAACTTCCAGCTCTATAACCCGGGTAAATCTGCCGAAAATCCCTTTGGTTATAAAGGGCGAACCTCAATTATAGAAGAGCTGATGATCGGGCCAGTTATTCAAGATCTACTTAATCAGGAGGTGGCTCCTACAGCCCAACAACTAGAAGAGGCAGCTAAAAAACAAGGCATGGTTACCATGTATCAAACTGGTTTAATTAAGTGCTTGGCTGGTGAAACCACTCTGGAAGAGATTAACAGAGTACTATAAATACACAATTCTCATTGTTCACTATACAACATTAATTAGGCTATAGTGTTTATGCCTAGGTGGTGTATACTAAGTATTAACTGAGTAACAGAATTCTCAATAAAACAACTAATCTGAATTTTATAGGAGCTTAAAATGTCAAAAACAATGACTAGTACATTAAAACAAGTAAGTCTTAAGTTATTCCCGGTATTTATTGCTGGAGCTGTCATTCTTCTTACTAGTAATACAACTAATGCAGCCACTATCACTGTGCCTTTAGTTGGTACCGCAAGGACTGCTACTGCTGGCGAAGTAACTACTATGTCGGCCATTGATAACCCAACCACTATACCAGGTCGTGGTAATGTACAGGACTTACTTACAACAGGGTGGAACGTTAATCCAAACCGAAATCTAACAGAAGGTTTTCATGAGCTTGGCTTGGTAACTTGGGCACCAGTTGATCTACCTGCCTGTGCATCCTCAATCCGTACTAAGATTGATACAACCATAGAGCGCAGGACTATGGATATCTCTACAGAGATAGACAGTCTTGAATGGTCAAATGCCATCTTTAGAGGTGGCCCAACCGACCCAGAAGATTTTTATCTAGGTATGCGAAATACAGAAGGTAGGCTTAGAACATTTACCTATGGTGGAGATAACCCTCTGGGCGAAGATGTGCCTTCTAACCAGGCTGGCAATTATCTAATCTCAAATGCAAAATCTAGTATAGATACGACTTATCTTACTAGGGCAGATCTAGCATCCGGAAAGTTGTTTAATGCGATTTACCTGGATGCATACAGTAACGCACCAAAGAATGTTACTTGGTTTGCTAAAATCAACTCTGCAGAAGTTACTTATGACGATGCTCAGTGTGGTCCAACTACTCCCGAAGAGCCTCCAATAGGTCCTGAAGTACCTAAACCCCAAAATCCAAAGCCTAGTTCACCTAAAACTGGTAACTTTGCAATTGCTACTTTAGTTACGGTTACCTTACTTGCGGCCATCCTCTTTGGAGCAAGAATTGCTAAACTAAAGATGCACTCCGCTTCTAAGTCTGCTAAATAGAATCAATATTAATCGAGTCAAGCATCATAATACTAAAAAAGATCTCTAAGTTTAGAGATCTTTTTTAGTATTATGGAGAAGTTTGCGAGAGTTTCAATACTACCTTAAGTTATTTACGTCTACACATATCTCAATAAGTCGATTACTGTAGCCCCATTCGTTATCGTACCAAGCAACTATCTTTACTAAATCACCACCAACGACGTCTGTTAAACCTAGATCCACAATTGCCGAGTGACTGTTCCCTATGTAGTCGCTAGAAACCAGCTCTTCGTTGCTTACCGCAACTATACCTTGCCAGCGTGCCTCTTTTGATGCCTTCTCAAATATAGAGTTAAGCTCCTCTTTGGTCGTCCTCTTTTTAGTCAGGGCCGTAACATCAATTAGGCTTACTACTGGGTTAGGTACTCTAATACTTATCCCGTTAAATAATCCAAGTGTCTCTGGCATAGCTGCACCAACAGATTGAGAAGATCCTGTAGCAGTTGGAATTATGTTGCTTGCCGCCGCCCTGGCCTCTCTCAGGCTCTTATTCGGGGCATCCTGTATCTCTTGGGTGTTTGTATAGCTGTGCACTGTGGTCATCATAGACTTCTTTATACCAACTGAATCCTCCAAAATCTTGATAACCGGAGCAACACAGTTTGTTGTACAACTTCCGTTCGATATTACAAAGTCATCTATCTTAAGATCGTTATCATTAACCCCCAGGATATAAGTTTTCGCTCCATCACCTTTTGCAGGGGCAGAAATAACTACTTTACCAGCACCTGCCTTAATGTGTGCCTTTGCCTTTTTGTATTCTGTAAAGAATCCTGTGCTTTCTATTACCACATCTACTCCAAGCTTCTTCCAAGGCAGGCTAGAAGGATCTTTTTCGCTAAAAATTGGAATAGTTACACCGTCTACAGTAATAGCCCTGTCTTCTGCTTCAATTGTCTTGTACCAACCGTAGTTGTGGTAGGTGGAGTCATGCTTAAGTAGATGTGCCAAAGTTTTAGCGTCACTCAGATCGTTGATCGCCACAATCTCAACATCACTGCGTCTGAAGGCAATTTTAAAAGCTGTTCGTCCAATGCGGCCAAATCCGTTAATAGCAATTCTAGTTTTCATCATCTCCCACCTATCAGATAAATTCTTACTTAGGCCTTAATTATACCGCTTAAGTTTAAGTATTATCAAGCTGACTCTTTGAGTCTACTAATCATTTCTACGCTCATTCTCATTGAATCTACTACGTTTAAGCTCTCACCAGACGCTAATCTCACAAAGGGTGACTGAGATTCATCTTCGAATCTCATGAATAAGTGAATATGTGCATGTTGAATATGCTGACCAATCTCGGCAGAGCCATTATTTGAAGTCATATTGTAACCCTGATATCCTTCCAGGTATTTCTTAAAGACGGCGTCAAGTTTATATATAAGATTCTTGAGGCTAATACACCGGCTATCTTCAAACTGATGAATCTTTGCTACATGTACGGACTGGTCAAATATTAGTAAGTGGAACTCATGTGTAGGG
>JAUPUA010000040.1 GCA_030917805.1 Patescibacteria group bacterium | reverse complement strand
CTAAAACTGGTTTAGAGAGCGAGCCGACGGTTAAGAGCTCAGCGAGAGTGCTGAAATCCTCATATGAACTTATCTTGGATTTTAGGTTCTGGTATATCTGTAGCCCCATAGCTCGTGGGTCAGCTCCATTTTCGATTATTTGATTTAAACTACCGGGTATAAGCTCTAGCTTCCCTGCAAGGACGTGCAGAGCAAGCTTATCTATACTGGCTTGATCTGACAGACCCAGAGAACTTTGCACATATTTAAGTGTAACTTCTTTGTGGCCAGATGAAACTTGATCTAGTAGACTCAGAGCATCGCGCATACTGCCTTCAGCAGATTCGGCTATTAGCCCAAGGGCATCTGCTGCGGCCACAATTGATTCTTCTTTACAAACCTCACTGAGGTGTTTTTCTATCTCTTTAGTATCAATTGGTTTAAAGTAGAACTTTTGCACCCGACTCATAATCGTGCTCGGTACTTTATGTGCATCTGTTGTAGCAAGAATGAAGACTGCATGGGATGGAGGTTCTTCGATGGTTTTGAGCAGGGCGGCGAAGCTTGCTCCGCTTAACATGTGAACCTCATCAATAATATAGACTTTGAACTTTAAACTAGCTGGGGCAGAACCAATCTTGTCTTTTAGGTCTCGCATGTCATCTACGCCACTGTTACTGGCAGCATCTATCTCGATAATGTCTAGATTAGTGGCTTCTTCTTTATACTCAATTTGGTTAATTTGATGAGCGAATATCCTAGCAATAGATGTTTTTCCGACTCCTCTTGGCCCTGTAAATAGATATGCATGCGATATCTTGTTATTTTTTATGGCAGTATCTAATACCTGGACGATATGTTGCTGGCCTACAACCTCTTGCAAGCTTTTTGAGCGATATTTTCTGTAGAGCGCACGACTGGACACGTAGTTTTATTACCCTCCTGCTTAGTGGCAGATTAACTCACTTTATTACGTTTAAGTATAGCAGCAATATGGATGCTTTTGATTAAGTTCTTGATGTGATTTTAATCAAAGCTCTATTAACGGAAGTGGCCACCTAGAAGATAGACAGCAAGACCAGTAGATGAGAACATCAAGCTTAGTATCCAGTAGCGCATAGTTACTTTAGATTTGGGCCAACCGATTAACTGGAAGTGGATATGTACTGGTGCTGCCAGGAATATCTTTTTTCCCCTAAACTTTTTTGAGAGAAGCTGCAGAACCACAGATAGAGTGGTTAGATACAGTGGTGCAGCAATGATTGGTAATACAAAGACAGAATCTGTTATGAAGGCAATTATGGCAATCATTACGGTAAGGGCCATACTGCCAACTTCTGAGAGCATAAACCGTGCGGGTGGGATATTAAACCATAAGAAGGCAAAGAGTGCCCCAACAGTCGCAAAGCAAAGGGTCGCTACATCGAATTTATTCTGGGTAATCGCAATAAAGCCTAGCGCCATTAAAATTGAGCTAAATACTCCGGCAGAAAGCCCATCTACACCGTCTATAATTGTTCCTGAATATGTTGCTGCGACTACAAGCACAAATATACCAATGAATAAAAGAACAGGGATATCGAAGTTTCCAAAGAATGGGATATGGAGTGAGCTGAGATCTTGCTTAACAGCCATCCACCACCCACAGAAAAGTCCTATCAAAGATACTGCGGTAATCCTTACCCTTAAGGCTAGGCCTTGGCCAAGTGACCGAGCAAATTTACCTTTGAACTTATCTGCGACGAGCAGTTCGTCTATGCCTCCGACTATCGCCCCGACTACTAATCCAAACAGTGGGAGCCATGTTTGATTTCTGCTGATGAAATCTAACTTAATAAATTCGGTTGACCCAGTTGCTTTAGAGATTATCCAGATCGCTAGAGCAGTTACTAGTAGCCCGGTTAGCATAACAAGCCCACCCATACGGTAGAGCACTTTTCTGTCATCTTGGTCGATACTAGCAGTAAGTGGGGCTGCTTTACCGTCTATCGCTGTCGCCACACTTTTTTTCTTGCGGATGTCGTACTTTACAAGTACGTACTTCATTATGAACGGAGTTGATAGGATACCGATTATAAATGCAGATACGGTAGGAACGATGAATTTTAATAGATCTAGTTTTGTTATCTGCAGGGCTATGTTTACTGGTTGTTCTAGTTCTGTCATGTTTTTATTTAAGCATTAATTCGTTTTTTATTAAGATTAGTATAACATTTTTAGCTTCTCTATCTTTGTAATCTAGAGGCTATGTCGAGAGTATCTCCCTTAAATATACTTTCTTTCTGCTTGATCAGAAAGAAACAAAGAATCAAGCCCTGCGGAAGCTCGCATTCGCTAAACTTAAGTTAACATCTTACTTGGCTCGACTCAGGTCCTCGGGCGGTGGCTTTTACTTAGTCTAGGAATTAGAGAGAAATTACGGCAGCATCTTTTCAACTGTTAGAGGGGGGCTTCAACAGCGGCCCATTCGGCCTCGGGGTTATTTTCTGGGACTACAATAGTGGCCTGAGCTCCAACACTTAGTTTAAAGTGAGTTACGCTGGCCAGAAGAATCTTATAATCTTTACTTTCGGCCTGAGCAAAATAATTTCCATCTCGCTGAGAAATGGTAGCAATGAGCTGCTTGCGTGGGGCTGGGCCAATTTGTTTAAAGAGGAATTTCCCACCATCAGCAATAGTGAGTTTTAGAACATCACCCTGAACTAAGTGTGATTTGCTGGCATAGTTGGCCTGTACCGGATAGATTTTACCGTTGTAGCCGATCATACTTTGACCATCAAAGATGCCTTCAATCACGTCTTCGCCGTCTACTTGCTCTGATGGGGCTTGATGGCTTAGCTCTTCACCATCACCCACAAGGCTTATAAGCAGTTCTTTTGCGGCAAGTAGATTTATCTCCGCCTCTTTTATAAGGTTTCTCAACCTTTTTATCTGCTTCTCGTCTAGGTTACTCATTTTTATTTTGTACTTTTATTTTTACTAAAACATCTCTCACAACGTTTTAACATTACAGTTTTAAGGTTAGCAAAGCCAGTATGGGTTTTGCAATAGGATCTAAACAGGCGCATAACTTATGCACGGCATAGGTTATGTCAATGGGGGGGGCTTAGGTGGCTAGTTCTGCCACAAGTGGCCGATCTGCTTCCTCTGCTTTAAACTCAAATAAGTAGAGCTTCCATGTACCGGGGGTGGCGGTTGGTTCGTATAAGTTAAGTTTTGTATACAGATTGTTTTTATGCTCAAAGTAGCCAGATTTATAAACGAGTGAAATAGCATTAACCTCCTCTGCCCCGACTACTCCAAGATTTGTCTTACCCACCTTTTTTTCTATTAGTTCTGCAGATTTTCCATCGGCTGAGCTTTGGTAAGAGGCGATAAGTTTTATGAAGTCCTCTTTTGTGGTAGTTAAATCTTTAGCACCGAGCCAAGTAGTAATTATTTCTGCTGAGTTCCCTTCCCGGGCAAGTTTTATGATAGTGAGGGCAACTTTTTCATTCGCTGGTTTGGATTCAAGATCTGATGGAGGTGTATATGCTTGCCTCTGCAGAGGCTCATCTTCCTTCATGGTAGGTTTTACTACTAAGGTCGCCACTAGCGCCAAGATTATTATAGAAACTAATATACTGGCTAAAATTATTAGCCTTCGTTTAGTCTTGATACCCTTCGGTTCCTCCTCTGCCCCTCTTAACTTGTCGCGGCTATCTTTTAGATCAAGTAGCAAGTCGGTATTAGGTTGGGTGTCGTTGCCTTCTTGTTCGGCGGTTATTATCCCTCTTTCTGGTTCTTCTGGCTGGTTTAGATTCTCATCTTGTAGCTGATCTGATCTGTTTGGCAACTCTTGGGAATCTAGTGGGTTATATTGCTCGGATTGGTCGTGGTTTGCTTCTGGCTTTCTGTAAAGGCTAGGTCTATTTTGGAAGAAGTCGGTAACTTTTCTCGTTGAATCCTGAGAGGATTCTTTATATTCTTGATCTGGATCTACGCTGGGCTGCATGTCGCTCTTTAAATGTTGTTAGGTCCTAATTTATATTAATAAGCTTAAGTTTATCAAAAATATATTTCTAGTGCTTGGCAGTAACGCCTGCTGGGGCTGTTTATGTTAGAATTTTGGGTATAGATTATGAGTGATTCTAAACTGAAGTCAAAACCGAAACCCACTAAGCTTTTGTGGATTGATCTTGAGATGACAGGCCTAGACCCTGAAACTGAGGTTATTACAGAGGCTGCTGTACTTGTTTCTGATTTTAAAATTGAGATTGAAAAGGAATACGAGGCAGTGGTGCACTACTCACCAGCTGAGCTTAAGAAGAAGTTTGACGCTGAACCGAATGGTTTTTGGAATTCGATGCCAGAGGCAAGGGATAAGTTGATCAAGGCATGTGCGGATTCTAAAACGAGCCTAGAACAGCTTGAAGATAGTTTGATCGAGATTTGTAAAAAGAACTTCCCGAAGGGTGAGATGATAGTTTTAGCCGGTAACTCAATCCGAGTGGATAGGATGTTTATTGATAAGTACCTGCCGCGTTTTGCAGCGCTGCTGCACTATAGGATGTTTGATGTGACGGCTTTTAAGATTTGGATTGAAGGAAACGGGCATGAAGGGCGTAAAAAAGAGGAGCGCCATCGGGCTCTATACGATATTCATGAAAGTATGGCCGAGCTTAAATACTACCTTGAAAAAGGTTGGATGATTTTAGAGTAAACCGCCTGCTACTTGGATGTCTTTATAGGGTGAAGTCGCTGATAATATATACTGTGCTATGCAATCTACACACTCTTGCGGGATAGGGCTTTTATCAGCCATAGATGCTTCAAGGCAATCATCTACTACAGATGCTTCTGGACACTTTCCATCTTCTTGAGGGGGACAGTTTCTGGGAAGGTCTAAGCCAGCTCTTCCAAGTATGTTTGCTCTTATTTTGAGAATATCAGTACCTACTCTCCAATTATTTCTTCCAGTTATTATCCTCAGTAAGTCTGGGTCGGTTACCCTAACTTTGTATCTTGCTTCAATTGGTTCTTCATTAGATCCTTTTTTTCTTATATCAACCCTTAGTGGCCGAGCTATGGCTCCGGTATTCTCGCTTACAAGTCCTAACCTTTTATTCCTTCTATTCATTGAATGATAGTAGCACAATATGTATCTATAAGTCAATGATTTGGTATAATTAAGCTTAAATATGAAAGATAAAAAAGAAATTCAAGAATATCTGCTCGCTAGACCTAACGCTTGGCTGGACTTCCCTTTTGGGCCAGAGGCTGAGGTTTATAAGGTTGGTGAAGGTAAAGATGCAAAGATGTTTGCGATTATCCAGGCGGGTAAAGATCCTGTTAACTTGAGTTTAAAGTGCGACCCTAACCTTGCTGAGCACTTAAGAGAGAAGTTTGTCACTGTTATGCCTGGCTATCATCTTAATAAAAAGCACTGGAATACTATTGTTTGTTCTGGAGAGCTTTCTGAGCAAGAACTTCAGGATTTGATTGATCTTAGCTATAGACTAGTTACTGAATAATTATCGCTACGCCATCTAATACTTCCCTTCTGTCATCTCGAGCTTGCCGAGAGATCTCCCTATTTCAGTAGAAGAATCAGAAGCTCCGTCATCCTGAACTTGTTTCAGGATCCAATTAATTAAGAAGATATACTTTCTTTTTCTCTTGATAGGAAAAAGAAACAAAAAGATCAAGAAAAAATTAACTCGCTAGTCAGGCTTACAAATCTTAAGCTTAAACTGCTCTTTGCTCAGACAAAATTTTTTCGGGTTGCGGTTTTGGGCTTTGCTTGGCTCGACTCAAGTCCTCGGGCAGGGGTGCAATGGTAAGTAATAGAATAGGGCGATTCGGGATACCTGATGGT
>JAUPUA010000056.1 GCA_030917805.1 Patescibacteria group bacterium | reverse complement strand
TTCCGATCTCTCGTCTACTAACCTATCTCTGGAGTAATCTGGGCAGATTCCGAAATCTTTTAAAAAGTACTCGTTTTCTAGTTGGTAACTGATTAAGGCTGGGTTATCTTTATATCTATTTACGGTTTCTGCAATATATTTCTTTAGTTCCGGGTACCATTCATCTTTGGTGAGTGATTTGCTCCAGTCTGGTTGGTGACATTCTGGCCAGCGTGGTTGGCGGAGCCCAATAGATAGCGATACTTTTATCCCTTTTTCTTGAGCTTTTTGAAATTGCCAATCTAGATCAGTAAAGTCGTACTTGCCTCTTTCTTTTTCACCTTCAGACCAATAACTGACTAGTCTTAAGTTCTTAATATTGAGGTCTGTGGTGATGGCCTCAAATGCTTGTTTTGGGTCTAGACCTAGGTGTTCGGCATAGCTTTCGACGAAAGTAGTGCCAAATTGGTGCTCATTTTGACCTTCAGAAGATTGGTATTTAAGGGCAACTAATCGCATAGCTAGAACTATCGAGATAGCTAGAATACAGAGTATGAAGAGTGTTTTTACCAGTTTGCCAGATGATTTCCAGAGACTGGTTAGATATGGTGGGACGGATTTGATTTTAGAAATTGCTTTTTTCATATGGTTTACCTAATTTTATCACTTGTTAAGCAAGAAGAAGCCTCCCTGTTCAGGAAGGCTTCTTAAGTTTTTATTTTAAAGGTGACCGGTTTAGATCTTTACTGCTTCTTCTTGGTAGAAGCCTTGGCTGAAGTTTGTACTTTTTTAGTAGTCATCTTCTTACTAGTAACGAAGGCTAATGCTCCGACTAATACTGCTGCAGCTACTGCTAGAAGTGGTCCTGATCCTGTTGATGGCAACTCAGTAGGCAGTCCACATCTTGGATCGTTCTTTGGTAGATTCTCTTTGCCTGGGATTGGGCAGAATTCTACTGTAGTAACTGGTGCGTCGTCACAATCATCATTCTCAGTTGGGTTTTCTGGGTTAACCTCTGAAGCATTTACACATGCAGTGTTGATGATTTGTGTTGGTACGTACTTTGTTACTCTTGCGTTAATGTTAAAGCTTTTGCTCTCACCGATCTTGAGGCTAGCTATAACTGCTTGAATTCTTGACGGGCTGAATGTGAATGTCATTCCGGCTGTTTGTGCAACTGAGTCAAAAGTTACATTCATTGGGGCTGGGTCATCTACCTTAACATTCTTTAGGTCAACGTTACCAGTGTTTGTCACTTTAACAGTGTAGATAAAGCTTTCGTTTACACCAACAACTGGCTTACTGACTGATTTTTCGATGTTAACTGCTGGCTCGTTTTTAGGTGGAGTGTAGTCACAGTTAACTACTGCAGGATCATCCTTTATCGGAAGTGGTCCTTCTGGGTCTGCTTTAGCAATGTTGTTGTAGAATGTTCCTACGCCTGGCTTACATGCCTTTTCTTTTTCGGCATTATCCTTTGCAGGGATAATCGCTTTAAAGGTGAAGCTTTTTTTAGCGCCCTTTGCAATTGATGGTATGTTTATTCCTTTATTTGCGTTGAAGAAATCTTCATCGTTAGTAACGGTTGTTCCTTCAAGCTTAAGAGTGTTATCTACATAAGACACTCCAGTTGGGAGTGTGTCCCATGCCTTAACGTTCTTAAGCTCAGTATCACCTGTGTTAGTAACATCTACTCGGTAATCAAACTGTTCACCAGCTTTTACTTTTACAGCAGTAGCGTTATCTTGAGCATCTTCTCCGTTAACATACTTTTTGATTGTAAAGTTAGGTACCTCTGGCTCAGGCTCAGCAATTACTTTGACGCGGATGTTAACCCATCCAACGTATTCAAAACATCCTTTCCATAATCCATCGATTTTCTCACTGCCAACTTTAGTACCATTCTTTGAAACAAATGCATCACTTAACGGAAGTACTTGTCCCCCACCTAAGATGCTGAGCTTAGCAGTTCCTTCAAGGTAGTCAAGTTTAAACTTCTTTCCATTTGCACTACTAAGCATTGTTCCATCCCAAACTTCTTTTGGTGTTGCATTACTTGCTCCTACAAAACCAATTGGTTCATTCTTAGTCCCAAATTGATTTTGAGGAAGATCTATTCCTGCGTAAGTATCTTTTGCAATCCCAAGACCAGAGGCATTTGTTGATTGGTTAGCATTATTATGAATAAAAAGCTTAAACTCAACTTCGTCTCCGTCTTTTACCTTCAGGTCGTTACTGTAGAAGTTGTCATTAACATTTCTAGCAGAAGTAAAGTTAAATTCATCGGTGTATAAAGGTGAGTTCTTAAAGCTATTGAAAACTGGGCCGTTTAGAGATCCTTTTTTACCTTCTGGAGTGTTCCAGTCAAATGCTGGTCTAGCTGGACCCCATACGGCAAATGCAGCTGGTGCTAGTAGGGCAGAAAGTGCTAGAGCAAGAATTGCCTTCTTTGTGGTAGAAACCTTCTTAAACCTTTTTAGTAATTGCTTGATTTTTTTCATAATTGTTTATCCTTATATGTTAGTAGTTTAAACCTTAGTCCTTTTTGGATCCAACTATTAGTTTCTTCTTAGTGTGAAGCCTGATTAGTGGAGCTGATGCTATGAGTGCTGCTAGAGCTCCCACTGCCATACTAACTGAGGAGTTGTTTCTTCCGTTGTAAGAAGCAAAATTAGCCAAGTTACCAAGACCGCTACCTCCGACGGTTGCTGGTGGTCTTGTATCGTCAGGAACTGTTACTTCTGGAACTGTTGGATCAGGATCATCAGGTTGATCAACTGTAGTTGTGGTGATTTTATCTGGAGATGTAGAAGTCGTTGATGAAGGAGTTGTAACTGTTGTGATTGTAACAGGGATAGTAGTAGATGAAGTAGATGAAGTTACGTATATAGTTGTAGTAGTGGTTGAGGTTGTTGTGACAACTTCGCAATCACCTTCTAGCGCATCAAATTGTTCTTGAGCGTTTTCAATAGCTTCTTCTTGAGTTGAGCCTTCGCCTCTTACGGATTCAATTATCCTGTTACCGTCTTCGTCAAGTCCGACACAAACCTTAAGCTCGTGATTATATACTGGTGGTATTGTAGGTGGAGGAGTGGTCTCAGTAGGTGGAGTGACTACTTGTGGTGGTGTTGGAGCAACTGGTGCTTCAGGAGTAGGAGCTGGTTGAACCTTTTTCTTTATTAACTGCAAGCATAGCTTACCATCAATGGTTTGCTCGACCATAACTCCTTCTAAGTTCTCAGTTCTGTAGTTGATTGGTACGCTCACTGCACCTTCTTTATTTAGGACATCAACAGTGACAATGTGACCTTCTTCATCTGTATAAATACTTGTATCTCTTTGGCCAGCAACACTAGTTACTGCGCCAAACTCTGCTTCACCTAAGAACTTTTGTACAGTTTCAAGGTAAACTTGAGCAAGATCAGGATTATTCTTCATGGCCTCAATGTACTTGATAGTCATTTCAGTATTGACCTTATCGAACTCGGCATTGATATCAATATTATTCTTCATGGCCTCTAACTGAGCCATTTGAGTAGCAACAGCTGGGACGTTAACTCCATTTTCGGCATTACAAAGTCCTGCAATAAATGCAGCCTTAGCCTCATCTGGGTTCATTCCTTCAGCAAGCTCAGATTTAGTGAACTCTTCTACAAACTTACCTTCTTGAGTTTTGATGATACAGGCGGCATCCGCACGTTCACCAACTATTTCACCCCTTTGAGCACCTAAGAATACACTAACTTCCTGACGAGCAACTTTTTCAGAAGCTTCAACACCACCGCCAGCTTCTCTAAATTTAGCAGCATTGGCCTGAACAGCCTCTTCGACTGGGTCAGTTTGCTCAGTCTCAGTACTGGTCTCCTCGGCTTGATCTTCTGTTGCATTACTATTATTTGCAGATGACTCTGTGTCATTTTCTGTAAAGTTTGCTGGTGTACTATATGCAGGAGCAGGCCTTAGTACGTCGCCAGCTATGCCACCCACAATTCCAACAGCAGCAACCCCTAGAGCAGCTTTTGTTATTCCACTCCAACCAGATGTCTTTACACTCTCAATAGTGTTATCAATGGCTTGAGATGCACTATTAAGTGCACTAACCGCAACATCTTTCATTTCATTAAATTTAGTCATAGTATTATTCTCTGTATCCCTTTAATTTAGATTAATTCTCGATTGATCTATCTTGGATTTAAGATCTTATGTTCAATACTATCATACAATCAATAGTAATGTCAATACCCTCAACATTAAATAGACTAAGTAGCAATATGCTTATGGTTAAGTATAAAATCAGGCCACCATTAGCCTATGTATGCTTATTTGAGATTTCGTAATGGTAGAGTGAAACATAACCTACGCTAACTGTTTATGCAGACTGTTAATCATCCAAAAATATCAGATTTAGAGTCAACTGTTTTACATGATTACTTGGAGCTGATGGCTAAGAATAATTTGGTAATTATATCTTAACAGCTAAATCGACTTATTTTTATGACACTAAAAAGAAACTTAACGGTTTGGGTGTAGGTTAAATATAGTAAGGCAAAAGCTGTTTAGTGTATTGAATTATATATAAAGATATGTTATGGTATTAGACATGTATAAACCTTATAGTGCTGACAAAGCTGCAATTCTTTTTAAAGGTACCCCCGCCCAAGCCACACAACAGCTACTCACCCTTGAGGGCGGTAGTGGAACGGACAGACTTAAGGCTGGGAGATACTGTATCCAAAGAGCAAGAGAGAACCCTAATACTAATTGTGGAAAGAGCTGGCTTGAAAGAGGTGAGACAGACTTGATGAGAGCGCTTTCTTTAGAAACTAAGCTTGTACATGGATTTAGCGCAAGCGCTGGGAAAGCTATGTTTGAACTTGCCAACTTACCTATTTACAGGGAGATAGTTAATGGTTCACAAACCCCAAGTATCGAAGCAATGACGGAAGTTTATGAAAACGGATTAGACATTGGTGAGACATTTTGTCAGTGGATAGATTATTTCTTGGGTAACAAAGGCTTCAGTGCAAATGTTGATATGGGCGAAAGTGCTCAAGGTTTGATAGGATGTAGCTCCGAAGTAGCTGTCCTTGCTCTTCTTCAGAGGTATGCAATAAGCGGCGTAGGTGATGGTAGTTGGTTTGCAATACCATCGATGTATGAAGAAGACTATCACATAAATGACCAGGGAGACGGTTCCGTTAATTGGGATATCGGTGTGTACACTCAGCTGGAAGAGGGAGAAACTTCTACTCTATCTTACAAATTGCAAGTAAAAACTCTCGCCAATCTTGGTATTACACCTCCTCGAGAGGAAGATGGGATTGTCCTGGTAAGATTGAATCCAGACTTAGCGCTGCCGAGTGATTCAGGTAGGATTGCCCCTTATATCATAAGAGAATGTGCTAGCGAATTTGCTGAGGGGGGCTATAGTATTGGAGCAACAGAGAGAATTAATCAGCGCACTGATCTCCTTCTTGATATATTGGGTTAATATAGGTGTCACAATGTAAAAAGCTCCGCTTTATGCAGAGCCTTCAATCTTCGTATGGTCGAGTGAAACATAGCCTACACAAACTGTTTATGCACACTGTTAATTGCACTTATAATGCAAATAAGATCCTAGTGGGACTTCAGGAGAGTGGCTTGAGCAGATGGAGACTATCTTCAGGATAGAATACTAATTTAGCTAGTTCCCGAAACTATACTTGCAATTTCCAGTATCTCGTCTCTTTGGCGACCACAAACTATGTCAACTTTGCCAGGGATTCTGTAGGGCCCTTCAGAATCAAAACCCACTGCCTCTTGTTCCTGGGGACCATTACATCTCTCGCCCTGAATAAGTCTGCAGACTCTTTCTCCTGTCTGCCTGAGTTGGGCGTCGTCGCTCCGTTTTAGGCTACGTATAATAACGTTTATCGCCTCTCCGCTCCAATCCCCAAGATATGGAATTGGTCTTGGGATGACGGTGCCGAGGCAACCTTTGCATAAATATTTTTTACGTGTGCTCATTCGAGAACTATTGTAATCTAATTAAGCAGTGATGCAAGCTTAAAAATAACTAAAACTCTATCTTCGGGGACAATAGAAAGTACAACAGTTAAGGTGAGAGCATTGGCAAATTAACGCTCTACGAAACAATTAATAAAAAGATCCTTTTCAGGATCTTTTATGCGGAGCCTTCAGTCTTCGTATGGTCGCAGTACAGATACTGCTAACGAACCTATACTTGAAGCATTATACAGGCTATTACTGAACTATAAAACACTTAAGAACAGATTGGGCGACCTCAAGGAGCTGATAGCCACTTTAGTTAAGCCAGAAGCAGCACTTAACAGAGAGTTTTTGCTATAATATAGGTATGGATGATGAGGAAGTGGTAGATATTGCAGCTGTAGTCCACATAAGCGATGTAGAACTCGCAAATAATGCTGAAAATGAACAGGAAATCTTACCTACTCAGGCATCACCAGAAGACACTAGCAACTGGGATGATAGACCATTCACTACTCCTGGCGACAGGATAGTCATTGAAACCTTTGAAGGTAAAGAAAACGGCGAAATAGTTGCCGAATAATCATAGGCTTTAATGGTCTGAACCTGTCTTAATAATCGACGAAAAAATTTTCAAAACTAACAGGGGTGGAGTTAAAAATTTAAGAAAGGAAAATTAAATACATAGGTTGACGAAATGAGCAAAACATTAGACGACAAGCAAAGATTTATTGAGCTACGAGCTAAAGGCTATAGCTTCTCAAAGATTGCCTCAGAAATAGGTATTAGCAAGCCTACGCTTATTAGCTGGTCGCAAGACGATGAAGTGATGCGTGATATTCATAACCTAAAGACTTTATACATTGATGAGCTTCAAGAGCAGTACGTTATGACAAAACGGCACAGAATATCTGTATTTGGCAATATGTTAAATCGTGCTAAAGCGGAGCTAGAAAAACGTGACCTATCTGATGTGCCTACCGACAAGCTCGTTACAATGGTTGTTAAGCTTAGTGACACGCTTCGTTTAGACGAGAGTGAACTTGAACTACATGGTGATATTGAATTACCTCATATTAATTTAGGCGAACTTAAAACCTGGAAAATATAGAAAACTGGACGAATTGGACGACCCAAATTTGACCGTTTTTTAACCATTATTTATTAACAGTCAAGGTTAAGTATTGAAGCTGCTCTTTGATTTTACTTAGGAGCACTTTGCCTTCAGGAGTAATATGGTACTGTTTTCTTTTTGCACCAGTTCTTTTAGCAGACACTTCTTTGAAGCCAACTAAGCCTGTCTGTTGCATTCGTCGTAATATCCTATATAGTCCCTTTTCTGTAACCGTCCAGCTCGTTTTATCATATATCCACTCTGTAAGCTGCTGAGACCACTTATCAGCATCGTTGAGAGCCAGGAGTATAATATATGATAGAGCACTTTTTTTGTGAACCTCTAACCATGAATAAACTTGTTCATCTATAAGTTCCTTGCGGACATCGTCCATAAATTTAACCTCTAGACAATTCTTCAAAACCCCTGTTGGCTACACTCGCTACGAGGTGAATTAGTAAACCTATGCCCCAGAAGCAGAACATACCGAAAAGTACTCCAAACCACGACGGGTCAATACTAAAGCCATCCGTCCCTTTAATTGCTGGATTGCTAGTAACAAATAGCACAAATGCATGAATATGATAACTTAGATTTACAACAAGAAATCCAATTAGATGTGCAACTAGTCTGCCAAATCTTAACTTTGAAAGCTGGTCTTTGGTTGTATAGTGATACCAAAAGTAATACACAGCAATTAATGCCAAAAGAAGTTGACTTATAAAATCAATCTGATTTCCACGAAGTGCGATAATGATTTGAAGTATAGTAGAGAATAACACCATAAGACCTGTGTATCTTAGTAAAGATAGCTTGTATTTGTTAACTTGTTCGACTGATTGGTTCATATGTACTCCTTATCAATAGGTTTAATGCTTGTAGTATACCATTAGTATACTACCAATGCAATAGGTTAGTGTTCTGTCATTCTTTTGGACTAAAAAGGAGTCAACTAATACAGCTGACCCCTATCTTATAAAACATAAGCTACTGCAAGTTAACTTTTACACCCCTTGAGAATGCACTATCGTGCAACTCAGCAGTTACAGGTGTTTGGTCTTTGGGGATATCGAAGACGATAGCACCTTCAACGCTATTGCCAGGATTAATATCGTTATACCAACTTGAACCGTTTGGCGTGTTGTACATAGTTGCTACATCATCTGCTGAGTACTTCTGACCACTTGCGTTCAGCAGGTATTGATTGCTAGATGCAAGACTTTGAGCTTGGTCACCTACGTTCTTAACACTTACATTTAGAAGGCAGTACTGACCTTGAGCTGTCTTTGTGAGGTATTGATTAGAGCCGACTGAGGCTTTACCACACTCAACGCTCTTAACCGTAAACTCGAACTTACCATCATTAGCTGGCTGACCTACTTTAGCTGGCTCTGCTTTGCTTGATGAGCCGCCTGAAGAGCTTTTGCTGCTTGAACCGCCTTTGCTACCACCTCCTGCTGCTGTAGCTACTATGCCGATTGCGAATAATGCAAGTATTACGGTTAACACCTTGTGTTGTGCAAACCAGTTCTTGTTACTTTTATCTGCCATAATAAAATGTCCTTTCTTTGATTACATTTGTAATCATTGTACATAAATAACTGACAAATGTCAGTGGTTACTTACTTTTGTAATCAATACGCTAGGATTATGAAAGCATCAGTTGAACAAGTGTATACAGAGCTTGGCAAGCGTATTATCGAAGCAAGAACTGCTAAAGGCATGAGTCAGGAGAAACTAGCCGCAGATAGCGGCATAGACCGCTCTCATATGGGCTTTATTGAGCAAGGTCGCCGTAAGCCAACACTCTCAACTTTATACAAGATAGCTAAGTCATTAGGGATAAGCTTAGAACAGCTATTTAAAGGCTTATAGTCATAAATAATTAAAACTATTAGTAGCCGAGTAGAATGATTGCGACAATAGCAAATGCGATACCTATATAGGCTTGTACTGACAGCACTTCACCTAAAAACAGAACACCGAGTAAGTTAGCTGTAACTAATCCACATACGCCTGCTAAAGCAACTGTTTGCCCCAGATCAACTCGTGAAAGCACAAATAATTCCATAATAGTTGCTACTAAGCGTATTAATAGATACACCACAAACCACACAGTCATTACGCTGCGTACAGATACTATTGGATCACCCTTTGTGAAGTGCCTTGCAAGCAAGCTGCCTAACGCAAAGAGTATCTGTGAGCCAATGATGATGAGTACATTTAAGTTCATTTACTCTATACTATAAAGATATGGAAGACAGAATAAAAGCAGCTGAGCATATTATTAAGCACGGGGGTCAGTTAATA
>JAUPUA010000052.1 GCA_030917805.1 Patescibacteria group bacterium | reverse complement strand
TCAGGAACCTTCGCTGGAATCTTCTCTCAACAAAGTAACATTGATATCAATAACAACCTCACTGTCTTTAACATTCGAGATCTAGAAGAAGAGTTGCGACCAGTTGCTATGTATATCGTTTTGAACCACATTTGGAACAAGACTAAAGGTGATAAAAAGAAGCGAAACTTAATTATTGATGAAGCCTGGCAGCTTCTAAGGTATAAAGATTCGGCAGATTTCATGTTCTCGCTTGCCAAGCGTGCTCGTAAGTATTATCTTGGTCTAACTACTGTTACTCAAGACGTTGAAGACATGATGACAGATCAAGCCGGGCGTGCGATTGTTTCTAACGCCTCCATGCAGCTCCTGCTCAAGCAATCTACCTCTGCTGTAGATATCTTGCACAGAGTATTTAAATTGACTGAAGAAGAAAAAAAGCGTTTAACCAACTTCCCAATAGGGCAAGGGCTGCTTTTTGCAGGCTCGAACCATGCTCATATTAAGGTTGAAGCTAGTGCAACTGAAACAGAGATTATTACAACAGATCCTGCCCAGCTGGCAAAGGCCAAAGAGGTGATGTCAATGTCGGATGCTTCTTACCAAGTTGAGCAAGATAATCCTGAGCTAAGAAACCAAGGAGTAAACAGTAATGTTCGCTCAGCAGGTGAGCTTCCGGGAGGAGCGCAGTAATCAATCATGCCCCAAGGTTCAACCAAGCGGAAGAGTTCTACATCGGGTAGACATCGCAGCGGTGGATCTGGTTCCTCGACCCCTCAGTATCGTCCTGGTGTTCACCCAATCATACCAACTAAAACAAGCGATCAGGTCAAACGCCCTAACCAAGAATCTGTACCTCCACAGGTAGACCCAAAGATTGAGCAGCAAGAGATGCTCGAAGCCCTAGATTCAGGCTCTAAAGCTCCAGATCAATTTACTCCTAAAGACGATGTAATTGATAAGTATGTGGAAGAGAATTTGGGCTTAAGTGACCCAGACACTCAGCCTACACAACAAACAGGTTCTTCAACTAGTTTTACGCCCTCAATCGGCCGACCCGAGAAAAGTACTACCTCAAATAGTAAAGGTGGCTCAAGCAGTACTGGTTCCGATTCAAAGAGTACCTCTGAATCAACCAAATCTGATGAAAAGCAAAGTCTGAGCGATATTATTAATAAACGTAGAGATGACCTTATAAAACCCCATAAGGATAGAGAACAATCTTATAAAAAGAGTCGCTTTGGTAAATTTAATTTTGTAGGTAGAGGCAGAAGTAAAGTAAAGCGTATCGTTATTGCCTCTGTTGTAAGCGCCTTTGCTGCAGGGGCAGTTGCGATAGTAGGTGTTCTTCCTAGTGCGATAGAGTCTATCTTAACAGGTGCGACTACCTCTTATAGCAACTTTAGTACAGAGGCTATCATAAAAAAAGTATTTAACGATTACTTTAAAGAAGACGTTTTGGTAGCAAAATGTAGAGAGCGAGGCGGTACTGGTGAAAAGTGCAATGTAGGTGTAAGCAGAAAAGATGGGCTTTTTGGAAGGGCACGCGAAGATATGCGAGCAAATAAAATGGATAAGCGCCTGGCGGATAAGGGTATCTCTTGGGATTATAGGGCGAGTGATGACACATATACTTTTTTTAGAACAAAAGATGGCTCACCCATTACAGAACACCAAGGACTTAGAGATCTAGATATGTTCGCTCTAGGCAGAAACGAGGGAAGTAAATATATCGATTCCCTTGTTCGAACTGAAATCAATAACACTTCACGTTGGAAGAAGTACTTTATTCGTGGCCCAACCCTAAGGGCCATGAGAACTAGAACTGGAAGTACCGGCTGTTTCTTTTTATGTAAATCAAAAGATAGTTTTAATAATACAAAGAAATGGCCTAAAAAGGCCTTCGCTAGGTTTGTAAAGCAGCATTTGCTTTGGTCCAGTAGCCAACTATTAAGCGGTATCGTGGATTGTATTATAGGTGGTGGTGACGCTTGTGCTTCTAGAACTTTTCATAACTATGCTAGGGGTAAAGTAGGTTCAGCGGCTGCTAGGTTGTTCAGTCAAGAATTTGCCAGTGAAGTACTCGAGGCCTTTGACGGCGCCGTAGAAAAAGGAGTCACCAGGTATGTATTAGAGGAAGCATTAAAAAAGCTCTTTGATTATTTTGGTAAGACAATAAGCGATAAGGCGGCTAGTGGAGTTCTAGCGGTAGTTCTGATAATTAAAGCTATTGGTGAGTTAGCATCTAACCTACAAGCCTTACCTAAGATACTAAGGATTAAGAATATGATGTTAATAGCTGCAACCTCGGCGACATTTATGATAATGATAAATGAAGCTAGAAGAGGTACTATGCCACTGGGAGATTTTGGAGCAATGCTATCCTCCTTTATAGGGATGGGTAGGAGCAGAATCTTCGCTTCAATGTTTATGGGACCAGACAACAAAACTGCCTTAAATGGTCAGCCATATAGTTGTAATAACGCTGAAGACGGCGGAGTAGCTGCAGGAGTCTCGGAGTTAATAAGCCCAGCAAAAATGGAGGCAGGTGACCTTACGTGTAAATCTTTTATGTTAGATTTTGAACCCGATATCTTAAAGAACCCACTAATACAGGTTCCAGCTAATGCATGGAATGCGGTTAAGGCTATATGTTTACCAGCAAATGTACTATGTGTATCAGATGCTATAAACTTTGTGGATAAGATCCAACAATTCTTGGGAGATATTACTAATATGTTGATAAGCATGATTCCTGGGTTTGATAAGTTTCAAGAGTTAATTAATAGTAAGTTAGAGCCATTTGCTAGCAGTATCCTCGGTGCAATCTCGCCTAGCATTGTTACAGATGCATTTGCTGGTGTTACCAGTAAGATCTCCCCTGAAGGAGCTAGAGTGTTTGATGCGCTTTCTGGGGGCGCATCGAGTATTAATCAGTACCTTACCCCAAGAGATGAACTAGGTGGGGGAGTCTTGGATCTTACCGCCCAAGCTGAACTTGATGCCGAGATAGCTCAGCAACAAGCGCAGGATATTAAATATGCAAGTCGCTATGATCGTTTCTTTAACCTTGATCCGACAACTGGGGTGGGGACATCACTGCTTACGCAGCTATCTGCATCCACCCCTGCCAATTTCAATGTTGCCAGTATATTCAACCCGATGCAGAACCTATCACTTGCCTTTAATAACTCAACGGGTAAAGCTACTTATGCAGACAATAGCTCAATTGCTAGAACCGTCTCTACCGCTTTTGCTGTTCCAGTAAGGGGGCATGCTTTAACTAAAATTAAAGGTATAGCAAAAGGAACAATCCCCATTGAAGATCCTGAGTCTGAGAAATGCATAAAAGAAAAGGCTACCTGGAAGCAACAGATAGAGGATAGAACAGATTCAAGCAAGTCAGACCAGTTAGGCTTTGGAATGCCCGATGGGGATGGAAGCGGCACAAGCCCATGTCTGTTAGCCGACACTTCTTTGAAAG
Organism: Patescibacteria group bacterium; assembly: GCA_030917805.1. Lineage (GTDB taxonomy): Bacteria > Patescibacteriota > Saccharimonadia > Saccharimonadales > HK-STAS-PATE-42 > HK-STAS-PATE-42. The sequence continues at coordinate 1,882 of JAUPUA010000052.1, read as the reverse complement.
TTTTAACTACACATAGAACAGATACGGACGATTTTCCTTATGGTTCCGAAAATGTTGATGGAGATGATGGTTCTGGTGGAGGGGGTGGTGGCGGAGGAAATAACGACGAACCAGTTGTTGGAGATACCTCTGATGTGGAATGTAAGGCAGGCTCTAATGATGCTGGTGAGGCAGAGGGTTGGTTAAAAGGTAAGAAGTATTCAATCAGACTCTGCACCGTTAATGGATTCACATCGGCTAGTGATGAAGACGGTGGATTGGCCAGATTCAACTCAACCGTCTCTGCCAATGTAGTAGGGCTAGTTGCTGCCGCTAAAGCTGCTGGTAAGACCACAAGCGTCACTAGCTCATTCCGTAGTTATGCAAAACAGGCTGAGCTATATGCCTGTGCTCCCGGCTGTACAAATGGAAACCCTGCGGCTAGGCCGGGTAACTCCAATCATCAAATGGGCTTTGCATTTGATATCGGTATGAATAGTAACTCACCTTTCAATCTCTGGATGAGGACAAACGGGTCTAACTACGGCTATAAATGGATTGGCTCTAATGACCCACCTCACTTCTCGGTAGATGGAAATTAAAAATAGTATTAAGATGAGAACCACTAAAATAATCAAGGCCACAAAAACCCTAATTCTGCTACTTGTAGTAGTCATGTCTCTACTCGCACCTAGCGTAAGCACTACTTACGCTGCCACGGAAGTACAAAGAGAGGATGTCCTCAAAAACTCCCCAGAACACGATGGCGAAAATGACAACCTGGGCATCTGTTCAGCCGATAATCCCTCTGGTGGCGGTAATAGCGGTGCTGGCAATCACGAACCTGGCAAGGTTTACTTAATTGGAGATTCTATTGGTGTTGGAGTTAGCGGGCCACTAACGGCTGCCCTGGGCACTACTGAAGGATGGTCACTTCAATCTGACTCTTCAGAAGGCCGCCAATTATCTGAGGGCGTAACGGCAGCAGCCAACATCCCAGAAGATACAAAGCATGTTTTAATAATACTGGGGGCAAATACCGTAAATGCTTCTAAAGAACAGATCCAAGAAATGGCAGATGCGACAAAAGGTAAATCTACTTACTGGCTAGGGCTAAATTTAACCAGATCTGATCTGGTCGAGCCCTCAAAGAGTTTTAATGATAAGCTCAAAACTATAGAGAATGTAAACTATATAGAAAATGGTGTGGCTCCGCCTCTACCTGATGGAGTTCACCATTCTGCAGATGGTTATAATCTGTTAGCGCAGTATATCGCGGGTGTTCTAAAAGGCTCTTCATCTGACACCACAGAGTCGGGCGGGTCTAGCAACAGTACTAAAGATATGACGATAAGAGATAAGGTTGCTAAATTGCTCTTTATAAGGGCAACCACCCCTGAGCAGATCAAAGCGGCATCTGATGCTAAAGTAGGAGGAATATTTGTTCGTAATCCTGGTAATGCTAACGATTCAAATCTATATAACAGCATAAAAACACAGGCTACAGGCACACTTATTGCGGTAGACTTTGAAGGTGGTAGGGTTCAGGCCCCTGGCCCAGACATAACAGGTGACCTACCAAGTGCTCAAGAAATGGGCCAGCTATCCGAAGACCAAATAAAAGCGCTGGGTAAAGATATGGGAACGAAATTAGCAGCACTTGGTATTACTATGGATTTTGCACCGGTAGTCGACATTGGGGGCAATAACTCTGCCGTAATTGGAGACAGGGCTTTTGCTAACGATCCAGAAGGAGTAACAGCAAAAGCAGGAGCATTCGCTGAAGGACTTAGAGAAGCAGGGATAACCCCAGTCTTGAAACATTTTCCTGGGCATGGTTCTAAGGACGGAGACAGTCATGCAGGACCGGTTGCGACTGAACCTCTAGCTACCCTAGAAGGCA
>JAUPUA010000039.1 GCA_030917805.1 Patescibacteria group bacterium | reverse complement strand
TCAGTTCCGGTTGTCATGCCATATATCGGGCTAGTATCATGTCTTGGCTTAATCTTTTACCAGATTTATACTTGGCTGTAGCCAAGGATTACATATCAGATATTTTAGCTATGTTATTATTAAAACATAAGGATCTTAAGCTAACTCTGAAAGACAAACGATGAACTTTAAGCAATCTGCAAAACTTTTTAAACTCAGTAAAGAACTATCCTATAACCCTAAGAATAGGCTGGATCTCTTTCTGGAACAAGATAATGAGACTAGAATAGAACTTCTCGCTACCTTTACTAAGCCAATCCGCAAAGACATAGTAACTAGAATCCCACAAAAAGATCTGATGCAGATCCTTGAAAGCCTAGATCCAGATGACGCCACAGATATTATTCAGCTATTTACTAGAAGAAAGCGTCAAAAGATTGTATCTAAGCTCAGCAAGTCTTTAAGGGTTGCAGTTACGGACCTACTATTTCTAGATACTGAAACAACTGCCGGGCTAATGAGTGCCAATTACGTACAGATAAAGCCTGATGATCACATTTCAACAATTGCCGAGAAGTTCAAGGTTCACGAAAGAAGAACAGGAAAAATGCCTGTTATTCTAGCAGTCCAAGAGGGTAAATTAGTCGGACACCTACCGGGACATCAATTAGGTACTACTCGGTCGAGCGAAAAAGCTACCAAATATATTACCGACATTACTACCAAAGAGCACACCGCTACAAAAAAAGAAGTTGAAAATTTGTATAGGCAGCATCCACATAAAAAAGTTGCTGTAATTGATGAAAAAGGTGTGCTTGGAATAATCTACTCAGACGATGTGCTTAGAGCTATGGAAGAGCAGGAGTCAGCATCGCTTTACGACTTTGCGGGAGTTCGTCAAGAAGAAAGCGTTAAAGATTCAATTAAGTCTAAAGTCGGGTTTAGATACAAATGGTTAATTATTAACTTAGGTACTGCATTCTTGGCAGCGTTTACAGTAGGGTTATTCGAAGGAACGATTTCCCAATTTGTGCTGCTGGCTGTTTACATGCCAATCGTTGCCGGAATGGGAGGTAACGCCGCTACTCAAACCATGGCGGTTATGGTTCGTGGAATCAGCCTCAATCAGGTTAGTCTAAAATCATTTATTAGAACCCTAAAGAATGAGACTGGTGCTAGTATAATTAACGGCTTTATAAACGGTTTCTTGGTCGCAGCCATCGTTATTATTAAAGACAGAGACTATAAATTAGCTTTTGTATTGGCTCTGGCTATGGTCATCAACCTAATAGTAGCTGCAATATTTGGAACAATAATTCCACTAATTATGAAGCGTTTTGGTAAGGATCCTGCAAGCTCAGCAACCATTTTTATAACAACGGCAACAGATGTGCTTGGGTTTATGGCCTTCTTGGGTCTCGCCTCAATGATACTCTAGTAAATTCAAGTGGCTTTTATGGTAATCTTATAACTAAGTAAACATAAGCATAATAGATCAATAGGTATGAAGAGTTTTAGAAAGACCAAAGTTGATGGAACTAGTTTAGAACAAAAACAGGCTACTAAAGACACTAATCCAGTCAGTAATAAGAAGACAGCGCTTAAATGGGTTGCGGCATTCGCATTTTTAGCACTACTTTTATCTGCCACAACTTATGCAGGCTATAAGTATGCAAAGTCTGAAGATAAAAAAGCAGAACCCGAGATTTCTAAGACTGAAGAAGCTAAGAAAGATTCAAAAGATGAAAAGAGAATAGTTATATTAGATCTAGTTGGCCCAGATTCAGGTGGCTACAAGGTTGAGAAGCCAACAGATTGGGTGACTGGCTCATGTGAAGACAACCCCGATATCTTCTTCTTAGCCCCAACAACAGATCTGCTTGGAAAATGCCAGACAGAATACTTCGGGACAGTTTCGGTATCTAAGATTGATGGTGATGTGCGTCGTACAGAAGAGTATTATGCAGCCGACGACTATTATAGATCACCAGCATTTACGGCTGTTACGGTAGATGGCCTTCCGGGATACAGAGTATCATACTCGATAGCACTAGAAAGTGAACTAGGATACCCGCCAGTAGGAACATTTGAATACTTCTATAACCTATATGATGCAGTAGATAACGTAACTTACAAGATAGGCTACCGAGAACTTCCATCAGATACAGATTATCAGCCTAAGTTCATAGAGATCGCAGAGTCATTTAGAAGAATATAAGTACCTAAGGTACTAATTAGCTTTGTGCCTCAATGCACTGATACAATTACTCCTATATATTAATAATAGGGTCTGGGCAGTGAAAAGATATATTAAAAAGCAAACAAGATATAAATCACTAACGAGTGCTAAGAAGTCTAGAGCTTCTAAATCGCTATCAAGACCAGCTTTAACTATTCTAGCGTTTGTAAGCTTAATCTTTTTAGGTGCACTTTTCATGGCAAACAAGAATAAGCCAAACTCTCCGCCAGATACTAACCAAATTAACGAAGCTTCTCGGCAAGAACCTCCAAAAGCAGCAGAATCTAAAACCTCTAGCTTAGATCTCGCTGCAGTTGGCGACATGCTCCCGCACGAAACAATTACACAATCTGCTAAAACAGGCTCTGGATACGACTATCTAAGTTTAATCTCGCCAGAACTCCAAGCCTCGTTTAAAAAAGCAGATTTAAGATTCTGTAATCAAGAAGCCCCTAGTGCTGCCTCTCTCGGAGTACGAGGCTATCCAGCATTTAACGCACCAGCTCAGTTCCCGAAAGATCTTAGCAAATTTGGGTGCAATATTATTTCAACAGGGAATAATCACTCTAGCGACGGAGGTCAGACCGGAATAAATGGCACACTCGAAGAATGGGACTCGCTGTCACCACTTGCGGTCTCTGGTTCGAATCGCAGCCAACAAGAGGCTGACAAATTACAAATCTTTGAAAAGAACGGAATTAAGATCGGCTTCGTTGCGTTCTCGCAAGATAGCAACTCCAGCCCAGCAAATACATATTCTGTTAATCGGCTCAGCAATACCAAACTTTTAGAATCGCAGATAAAAGGTCTAAAATCGGCCGCAGATGTAGTAATAGTTTCTGCGCACTGGGGAACCGAGGATAGTCACACTGTCGACTCTTTGCAGAAGAAGTATGCTCAGCAAATTGCAGATTTCGGTGCTGATATAATTCTCGGCTCTGGACCACATGTTTGGCAGCCATACACAGAACTCACTGGGTCCACAGGCAATAAAACCCACACTTGGTACTCAATAGGAAACGGCCTTAACTCACAAACCAAAGCAGATCAGCTTTTTTCGGGTGTTGCTTTACTAAAGTTAACCAAAAGTGCAGAAGGCAAGGTAGAGATATCATCACCAAGGGTACTGCCGACTTATATGCACTACACATGGTCTAACGGAGTTGGCCTCGCTCAAAGCCAGCTCTTAGGCAGAAGAGACCTTAAATGGATGACGCTTGTAGGTTCGGATGCTCTAATATCAGATAGAAACGACTTCCAGACTACAGTCCCCCAGCAGTTCGATAAACTAAAAAAGTACTTAGAGAATGATAAAGTAGAACTTCTACAAGCTTATTAAACCAAGTTCAGATAAATATTCTTCGTAAGTTAGCTTCTTCTCATATACATCTTTAGCAATATCCTCACCTAAGAATCTAAAGTGCCATGGTTCATACTGATAGCCAGTGATACTTTCTTTACCTTCTGGATAACGAAGGATAAATCCGTATTTATGAGCGTTATCAGCAAGCCACTTACCAGCCTTAGTCTCAGCAAAGCAGATTTCTAAATAGCACTCTCTATTTTTGTAACTTAGATCAAAACTAAGGCCAGTTTGGTGCTCGCTGTAGCCTGGCTGAGCAGAAAACTTCTTGGCTGCCTCAAGCCCTGATTGCTTCACATAGTTATTAAAGTAAAAGCTCTGAGACGAATAAGATCTAAACCCACTATTCATAACCAAATTTAAACCCTCAGCTTTAGCATCTCTCATCATTTTTTCTAAGCTACTCTTAACAATCTCACGGACAGATTGTTCATCTTTGGTGTCGCTAGAGCTAACATCCACATCCGCAACCACAAGGTCTGCAGGGCGGTAATCTTGTGGCTTAACCTGGTTGCTCTTATTAACTAGAACATACTGACTTGTGGCACTCTTAATATCTAAATAACTTTTTTGCTCCGCTTCAGTATCTGATAGGATGTCTTCGTTAAGCATGGAAGAGTTATCTCTAAAATTTGGAGCCTCAACTTTATTAGATCTAAATAAGAATATAAGCAAACTAGCCAATATTGCTATAAATGCCACTGAAGCAAACACTAAGATTTTCTTTTTGCTCATAAAGATTCCCACCCCTTAAAATATACGGTTTAACTGTGTTAAAATTATAGCACTAAGCAATGGGGCGTGGCCAAGTGGTACGGCAGCGGTTTCTGGTACCGAAGATCGTAGGTTCAAATCCTACCGCCCCAGCCAAGTCGAGATTATACGAACCTTTTCTACTATGTAGGTGGCTTTGCGACAATATTTAGCATCACCCATAAGAATAAGGTAACAAGAGAACTTATCAAAGATGAAAATCGACCTACGCAAGAAGATAGTGATAAAGGATAGACTACGAAATACTCCTCAGGCAAAGAAGTATATGGAGGAAACCCTAGAAAGTGCCCTAAAGCACGATGAG
>JAUPUA010000028.1 GCA_030917805.1 Patescibacteria group bacterium | reverse complement strand
AGAAAGACTGGATCAAATAGCTGAGACTAATGCCCAATTTGATACAGACACTAAGAGAAAAGCAATATTAGAGGAGTTTACTGGCAAGGGCATTGACACAACTAAAATAGAAGAGGGCTTGGAATTAGTTATTGATCTGGGAGACTTTGAGCCTAGGCGCCACATAAGTGGTGACGGCTATGGCAACAACAAGAAAGTTTACGGTCCTGTATGTATCGCTGATCGAGAGATTATACTTATATCACTTGGGGATGGTAAATTTAGAGTTAAATCCGACACATTAGCACCAAATTCCCTTAAAGGTCTCACCGATTTTGCGGCACAAACCTTAAGGAAGACTCTTTTAGAAAGCGGTACCGTAATTTTGATAGGGAGTAGTGTTAAAGAAAACAGTGGACATACGTTCCAACAGTTATTAATGGCCGACGCACGTTTCTGCTACGATGTTGACACGACCAATGACGACTTTGTTGAGACGGTGGGGAATGTGGCCAAAGCCAGAATCGGTGGTTTTGAAGCTCGCAAGACTGATAAGGCTTTGTGGCGTGAAAAATGATATCTAAAGAAGCTGAACATTACATTAATATATGCTAGGCATGCAGAAATGATATAAGATTATCTGTCCACCTCAATTTTCTAAATAGTAGTAATAATTACTCTTGCTTAAAATAAGCATAGGCGTATAATTCTGCGTAAAGTAATTATATTTACGCAATGTCTATGTTGGATGTTTGGACACCACCGAGTACAGAAGAATTGAGTACACAAGAATTAAGTATTCTTCCTGATCCTTCGGTCCCAAATAAGCCACCAGGTCTTGTAAGATCAGCTATGAATACGCTGGATTATTTAGGAACTGTCGCAGGTTTGGCCGTAGGATTTATTGCAGGTGTAGCAAACGAGGTACATGGTTTCATAGATTCAAGATTATGACTATAGATAATGCCCCAACTGATTTAGCTCCGGTAGATCCAAATTTTGATGCTTTAGCGGCTATTGTCAACAAGCGTTATCATCAAGTGGCAGATAGGTTAGGACGTCTGGCAAGTTCTGTTAGGGATTTCGTTGAAGATTTAGGAATATTCGAGGACGGATCCTATTTTGAAGAATAATTCTTCAGGGGTTTGCAAAGTCCACCCAGTTAGTATAAAATAGTAACTAGTATTTCTCAGATCTGTATCTTAGAGATTCACTCCATTAATTAGCCATGCAGGCTAAAACGTTGAGGCTGCATGGCTAAAAACTGCTTAAGGAGACGGAATTTTAAGATTACAAAGATCTCTAAAGAGAAAACTGAAATATCAATTAATAAAAAAGGTTAGAATCTAAAAGATATGGCAGATACTTATCAAAGAACTAAGCCGCACGTTAACGTTGGAACAATGGGTCACGTTGATCACGGTAAAACAAGTCTAACAGCTGCAATTAAGGCAGTTCTAGCAAAAAGACTTCCTGGTGGAGCTAATGATGTTGTAGCAACAGTTGCAACTATTGATGGAACTCCAGAAGAGATGGCTCGTGGAATTACAATTAACTCAGCCCACGTTGAGTATGAAACAGAAGCCCGACACTATGCTCATGTCGACATGCCAGGTCACGCCGACTACATTAAGAACATGATTACTGGAGCTGCCCAAATTGATGGTGCAATTCTAGTGGTTGCTGGTAACGATGGACCTCTGGCTCAAACTAAGGAGCACATCCTTCTTGCTAAGCAGGTTGGTGTACCTAGAATAGTTGTATTCCTTAACAAGATGGATCTAGCTGATGCAGATCTAGTTGAACTTGTTAAAGAAGAGATTAGTGAAGAGCTTGCCAAGCAAGGTTATGATGCTAAATCTCCAATTATTAGTGGTTCTGCTACTAAAGCTCTAGAGGGCGACTCTGCGGCTGAAGATTCCATTATGGAGCTTATGAATGCAGTTGATACTTGGATTGAAGAGCCAGTTAGAGATCTAGACAAGCCATTCCTAATGCCAATTGAAGATGTTTTCTCAATTAAAGGCCGTGGAACAGTTGCCACAGGTAGAATCGAACAAGGTGTAGTTAAGGTAGGTGATGATGTTGAAATCGTCGGAATTAAAGACACCCAAAAGACTACTGTAACCGGAATCGAGATGTTTAAGAAGTCTCTAGACCAGGGTCAGGCTGGTGATAACGCCGGAATCCTAATCCGTGGAATCGAAAGAGATCAGATCGAGCGTGGGCAAGTTCTTGCTAAGCCGGGAACAATTACCCCTCACACTGAGTTTGAAGCAGAAGTATACATCCTAACTAAAGCAGAAGGTGGACGACACACTGCATTCTTCAAAGGATACAAGCCACAGTTCTACTTCCGAACAACAGATGTAACAGGTGAAGTCGAACTTCCAGCAGATAAAGAGATGGTTATGCCGGGTGACACAGTCACATTTAAGGTTAAACTAATTTCTCCAATCGCAATGGAAGCTGGTCTAAACCTAGCTATCCGCGAAGGTGGAAAGACAGTTGGTGCCGGAGTTGTAACAAAGATCGTCAAGTAACTTCGATTAAACAAAAGTTAAACTTAAAGGAATATGGCCACAACACCCAAAGCAACAGGAAAGATTCGAATTAGGCTTAAAGCCTTCGATCACAAGGTCGCAGATCAGTCTGCTAAGCAGATTGTAGATATCGCATCTAGAACTGGCGCAAAGGTGAATGGGCCAATCCCTTTGCCGACCAGAAGAACTTTATACAGTATTACTAAGTCACCACACAAGTACAAAGAGGCTAAAGATCAGTTTGAGGCCAAGGTTCATAAGCGCATCATCGATGTTTTGGACCCAACACCTCAAACTATTGATAGGCTAATGAGCTTAAACCTGCCTGCAGGTTGTGATGTCGAGATAAAGATGTAAACTCAAGCACAATAAAAAAGCTTAAATTATCAGTCTTGTTTTTCATAAGCACTTTTGTATATAGTAATTAAGTAAGAAGGTATAGAGTAGTAAAAAAAAGAAGTTATAAAACAGAAACAGACAAGCACAAAAATAAAAGATTTTAACCGATCACCCATCAAAAGCCACTTGCGACACACAGGTGGTTTTTGCTATTATATATTCTAGACATAAAAAGAGCTCAACAACAATACTAATAGAGCTCCATCGACACCTAGGGCAAGGTGTTTTCTTATTTTTATAAAAGATTGCCTCATCTTATACAAAATTAAAATATATAAAGTATGAAGATATTACAAGAAGATTACGATCTTGCTAAGGCAAGGTCACTGCAAATTAAGCAGGAACTAAGAAATTTAGCCGAAGAGTTTAAAGAAGTGCTTGGCCAAAGTTCAGAGACCTGGCACGATAATGCGCCATGGGATGATGCAAAAAGCAGGGAAAAGCTTTTGCTTATTGAGCAGTATGACCTGCAAAAGATATTAGTTGAAGCCAGGATAGAGAAAGTTGATTCAAAAAGCTTAATTGGTAAAAAGCATAAAGTAAACTATAACGGCAGAGATGTGTATATATATCTGGCCGGTGATTTTACGATGAGAACTGGCCAAAAGATTGACGATCACGTAATAGTGAGTCTAGATTCACCTATAGCTCAAACGATTATCGCCCAATAGGTTGTTAAACTCTCCTCACTTTTTGTAAATCTTAGATGCTATAATTAAGCTTAAGTTAAAGAGTGGGATTAAATAGGGTAAAGAGCTTTGAGCAAAGAGGCCAGCGTTAGCGTTTCGAAAGAAAAAGGGTTCAAGAACTCTTCTAATACTAATGTTAATTTAAAATCCTCAGATTATGTTCATCTTCATAACCATTCCCACTTTTCAATTCTTGATGGCCTCCAAAAAATACCAGAAATGGTCGCAAAGACCAAAGAATATGGGATGGAAGCTATTGCCGTCACAGACCACGGGACAATGGCTTCTGCTATTGAGTTATATAAAAAGTGTAAGTCAGAGGGCATTAAACCAATTATTGGTTCTGAGTTCTATGTGGCCGCCCGTAAACACACCGATAAAGATAAAGATAAGGATAAAGAGCGCTTTCATCTTATCCTACTTGCTACAAATGAGGTTGGTTACAAGAACCTCTGCAAGCTAACAACTATCTCTTATCGAGATGGGTATTACTTTAAACCTAGAATCGATCACGATCTGATTCGTCAGTATTCTGAAGGTGTAATTTGTCTTTCTGGTTGTATTGGGGGGGAAGTTGGGAGTGCGCTCAGAAACGGACACCCAGAAAAAGCTAAAAAGATAATCGAACTCTATAAAGATATTTTTGGTGATAGATATTACCTAGAACTTCAAGATCATGGACATCACTGGGAAGAACAGAAGAAAGTTAATGATCAGCTCTTAGACTTATCTAAAGAGCTTGATGTACCTGCCGTAGTAACATGCGATGCACACTATCTAGAACACGGAGATCAAGATGTTCACGAAGTCTTGCTTTGCGTATCAACTGCCTCTAATCTTGACGATCCAAACAGGTTTAGCTTAAAAGATACAAACCTGTTTCTTACTGATCCAAAAGATCTAATAGAAAGATGGAAAGATCAACCTGAGCTTATCTTAAATACTAAAAAAATTGCCGACAGGTGTAACTTAGAATTTGAACTTGGTAAGATCCTCATTCCAAAGTTTGAGACCACGGATGGTTCCAGTGAAGAAGAGGCTCTGCATAAAATGGTTTGGCAGGGTCTTGCATGGCGTTACGCTGGGGTACCTATAGAAGACAGGCTGAATATAACTATAGATGAGGCAAGAAAAAAAGTACCAAAAGATATCGTAGAGCGAGCAGATTATGAGCTTGGTGTTATTGATAACATGGGCTTTAACGGTTATTTCTTGATTGTTCAAGAAGAT
>JAUPUA010000021.1 GCA_030917805.1 Patescibacteria group bacterium | reverse complement strand
AGTCTAATGGATTTCGGAACACCAAGTCCTTTACCTTGGGCTGGTTCAGGGATAGTAGTAGAGCCTAATGATCCGCAGACCATACAAAGAAGGTCGGAATCTCGCGCAGACAAATGGCATGCGGACTACGACTCATCCAGGACAACAGCCTTCCATAGAGTAAGGGTGGCATCTTTCCCTTATGGTACTAGGTATTTATTGCCAGGTGAGGTACCTGGCCTAGAGCGAGCCCTGCAACTTCCCCCGCATCAGGCTGCTGAGTTTATTATTGGAGATGAAGGTCAAGTAATTATAGCCTCAGCCATAGATAGGGGTGACGTCGCTGTTAATCAAGTTAAACCGGGTGAAGTGCTTGAGTTCCCTGAGATGCTCCTTCATAGAGCACCAACATCTGAAGAGCGAAACGGCTTAAGGGCTTTTGTAAGGTCGTCAGCTTAGAGGGTTAATCTTGTTGGAGAAACAAGCTCTTATTGATTGTATTGATCCAAATGAAAAAGGAATTGAGACTACTATCTTATCTTGCCTGAGCGATATATTGTCCGCCAGTTCAGCCAAGTTGAAAACATAGTTAGATAGTGACCTTTGGTTCTATTTCTTCGTATTTTGAGTTTGGGTGGTTTAAGATCTTTAAGCTTTTCAATAACTTTTTCTGTCTGGGAAGCTACTATAACCGAGTCTGCTCCACTATAAGTGACCCGAACAGATGTTTTCCTGGCAAAGTCCAGGTTGTTGATTAGATCGACTTGTGACCAAAGCCTTTGAATATCTTCAAGCTCGAACCCTTGATCTTCGTATTTTGTTCTTAATGATTTAGTTCTTGAGCCTAGCCATAGTGCTGTAGAGAGTTTAGCCCCTGGGCAGACTAAGTCTATATTATTAATCTTTGTGCTGATCCGGTTCGCTACATATACGGCTACTCCAGTACCAATGCTTAGGCCAGCTATATCCAACTCTTCATATTTCTTAGAGTCCACTATCTTTCTGACCTGTTCAAGAGATTGTTCACAAACCCTTAAAGACTGGGTCTTGGTTTGGATAGGATCTTTCAAGAGTAATGACCTTGGTGAAATCGAGTAGACATCTCTATTCTTAGGAACTTGTTTCATGATCCAGCTCTGCATAACCCTGCCTGATTGCCACGGGACAAATATAAGAGTCACTCTACTATTGCCGGCCCTTAACCTTGTGATTATTCTTATTGAATCCTGAGCATTCGTCGGTAAATCGAAGTCGGATTTTGCTAAGAACTTTTCCAGAAAAAGGTCTGCTCTAAACTTCATATTAGCTTAAGCCAAGATGGCTTTGATGCGGCGGATTCCGGCGGATGATGATTCTTCTTTGATAATCTTGAATTTCTTACCATCATCAATTAGCTCATGCGTGTGGTCTACGTGAGGGCCTCCACATATTTCGAAGCTGAATGGTTTTTCGGCTCCGTCCTCACACATACTGTAAACTTTGACGGTTTCTCCGTAGCGATCTCCAAACTGGCCAAGTGCGCCCTTTTCATTAACAGCGACTTCTGTTGGGAATTCCTCCCAAGATATCTTTAGATCTCGTGCAATTTGATCGTTTACAATTTCTTCTACTCTTGCAATTTGCTCTGGGGTAACTTTTTCTGGATGTGAGAAATCAAAGCGGAGACGCTCTTCTGTAATGTTGCTGCCCCTTTGTACAACGTGGTCTCCAAGAACATCGCGTAGAGCCTGGTACATTAAGTGTGTAGCTGTGTGATACTTTTTGTGTTGTTGGGTCTGGCCACCGAGACCACCTTTGAAGGTTCCTTTTGTAGCCGTTCTACTGCGCTCTTTTTGTTCTTGCATCGATGCCTCGAACTCGTCTTTCCAATTATCACTAAGCTTAATTTGCCGAATACCGCACTCTTCCACACTGAGCTCCATTGGGAATCCGTAGGTGTCGTAAAGCTTAAAGATGTCGGCGCCAGAAAGAGATTTATCAGTAGCTCTTTTTTCTAACTCTTTCAGACCTTTAACTAGAGTTTGGCGGAAGACACGCTCTTCTTTTTCTAAAATTGTAAGAACAGAGTCGTAGTTGGCAACAATTTCTTTATAATCTTCTCCATATATTTCTCGAACTACAGGAGCGAGTTGAGCAATCAAGTTTTGATTGATTCCAAGATCTAAGCCAAACTTAACAGCTCGGCGGACTAAACGACGCAGGACATAACCTTGGCCCTGGTTGCTCGGAACAACTCCATCCGTTGCTAGCCAAACGGAACTCTTGATGTGGTCGGTAACTACTCTGAAGGCTTTGGTGTGGTCTTCGTATTTTTTACCAGAGATAAGTTCTAGCTGATCATTTACTGGTTTGGCAAGATCAATTGCAGAGATGTCTGGTTTGCCAAGAGATGCCATTGCTAGACGCTCGAGGCCTCCTCCAAAATCGATATTTGGAGCCTTAAGTTTCACAAACTCGGTATCGGAACCTTTGCGGTAGCCCATAAATACGCTGTTGCCTATTTCTGTTATGCAGGGTGAATCAGAAGCTGGGTGAGGTTTTCCAAACTTAGTTTCGTCATTATATTCATCTCCAAAAAAGTAGAATATCTCTGAACATGGCCCGCATGGGTCTCCGATTGGAGTTTCCTCTTCGTCACCTGCTCTTGCCCACCAGTTTTCTTTGCCTCCGTAAAGAATAATCCTTCCGCCCTGCATTCCAAGCTCATCACCTTTTTCAGATGTACCCAGTTCCGTAACCTTAGCATCGATGCCTCTCTTTTTAAATTCTATTTGCCAAAGTTCTATTGCTTCGTCATCTCTTGGAATACCAAACTCTTCGTTGCCAATATATGCAGTAACATAAACCTTATTTGGATCTATTTTTAAAACATCAAAGTAGAACTCGGCGACCCAAGGTATTTGTTCTTTTTTAAAGTAATCACCCAAAGACCAGTTTCCAAGCATCTCAAAAGAGGTTAAGTGCTCACTATCCCCCACTTCATCAATATCTACAGATCTAAAGACAACTTGAGAATCTGCGATTCTTTTTATTCCATCCGGATAGGGCTCTCCTAATAGATATGGAACCATTGGTTGCATTCCAGAACCCGTAAATAGAGTTGTTGGGTCTTCTTTTGGAATTAGACTTGCCCTAGGAACAACTGTGTGGCCTCTTTCTTCAAAGAATTTAAGATATGCTCGACGTATTTCTTTGGCTGTCATATTAACACTAATTATAACAGAGTAAATGCACGAAATGAATTGACTTTTTATAGTGTTTAAGATCGGAAGA
>JAUPUA010000092.1 GCA_030917805.1 Patescibacteria group bacterium | reverse complement strand
AAGAACAGAATAGTTTATTTAATTTAATGGATACAAGGAGGTAAGTATGCCACAGACAAAAACAGGAGCTCAAAAAGCTATGGAAACATTAAAAAATAAGTTCGCCACGGAGCAACAATACCACGAGTGGAGGCAGAGTATTGGAGCAAAAGGTGGAACTATGGGTGATCCTACTAATAAAGGATTCGCTAGTGATAGAACCAGAGCTAGTGAAGCAGGTAAGATCGGTGGTAAAGCAAGTAGACGAACAGCTATTAAAAAGGTAGAAACTGAAGCTAAACACCAAGAAAAGATACAGAAGGCTTGGAAGGAACAAAAAGGATTATGAATATTAATACCAAGGAATTAAAAGATTGGTTAGTAGGTAAGACCATAGAGGAAGTGGATTATGACAAAAAGTTAGAGGTACTAGCACTAGACCTAGACGATAAAACAACACTAATCATATCTACAAGCACAGTAGCTAAGGCGAAGATAAGACAATGAAAAAGTTTACAGGACTAAATTGTGTACATAAAAAAGAGATAGCAGAGTATGTGAAAGGTGTAAGGTACTTGAGATGCGTAAAATGCCAGACAGTACGGAAAGGATAATGTGAAATGAGGGTAATAAAAACATTAACAGTAATCGGTCTTATCCTTGCAACAGGATATATATTCGGACTAACTATTCTAGCTATACAACTAGCTACCGAGAGAGCTTATTGTAGGACACAACCACTAGACAAGATGAGTAGAACTGATTACCAGTATTGCGTTCAATTAAATAAGGAGTTGAGATGAGTAGCCTAAGGCAGAAAAAAGAATATGTTGTATATAGGATTTGGCTTGGTGATAGGGGCTCCAAGGCAGAGTTTAGTGAGTTGATGAAAAAATTAGAGAGTGGCTGGGAAATAGTATCAGCTATTGCTGCCGAAGATATAGCAATCTATATCTTGAGAGTGACAGTATGAAACTAATAGACAAACTCCAAGCCCTAGTCGATATGAGTAAAGTAGTACAGATGGAACGACACGGAAGACCAGACTGTAAGAATTGTAATACCATTGAGATACTTCAGGAGAGAATAGATGGAAGATAATACGCCACGCTGGGTTTTCGATTTAGATAACCTACTGTGTAAGCACTCTGTTTGGTCGGAAGACCTCAAGCTAGAAGTCGTAGATATGGATGCCATATTCCCTCTGCTGAGAGAGTTTATAGAGCCGCTAACCAAGAAACCTACCTCAAAGCTAACCAAGAAAGAGTTAAGGAGCTAGTATGAATTGGTTTACAAAAAAAGAACGACCACCGTTTAGAAGTGGTCAAATAGTTATAAATAAAACTACTTTAGATTTGATGATAGTAAATAGGAAACCGTACAAAGCAGGTAGTGAATGGAGAATGTTGATTGATGATTTCAACTGGACTGGAGACGACAAAATTGTGTACTATTGCAAAGAAGTAAAATGTAAAGAATGGAGAGCGGTAGAATGAGTAAACTAATCACTATACCAATCAGAAAACACACGAAAGTAAGACGCTTGAGCAGATGGACTCTGTACCTTGACCCACTGTTAGATACAGGGAAGTTTATTACTAGACCAATTACCGACATCTCTAAAGGCTTAGAGAACCCACTAAACTTAGTTCCACCATTTATACCCTTTGAAAACGACATTATGGGCGATTGGGCTGGAGTAGATTTTGGTTACGACCCAAAACACAGTGGCTACTTATCGAAGTGGCGACACCCAATAACTTGGTATAAATTAAAGAATAGGTTTAAGAAATGAATAAAATAAAAGATATATTAGAAAGAAGTATAACAGTAGAAATTGATGGCGTTGAAGCCAGAGATAAAAAAGATATAAGCGTGATAGTCGATACAGACCAAGCTCTAAAAGAAATAGAAAAAGTTATTTTAGAAAAAGTTATAGGCGAAGATGAGAAGTTTATAAATCTTTATCAATGGCAAGAAGTCGAACCACTAAACCTGCTTAAATCAGAACAGCGTAAAGCAATTAAGGAGTTGATGGAATGAAGACTAACCAAACACTAAAAGAGGTACTAATGGAAGTATGGAATTGTGGTTATACGATTGACACTCCAGATACACAAGGAATGTCGGTAGACCAAGCCCTGAAAGAAATAGAGCAACTTCTAGTAGAGTGTAAGCCAGAGAAGAAAAAACTATATGAAGCACCCACTAACTCTATTGAAAATGCTTTAATAGGTTACAATTCTGGAATAGACGATTACGAAAAGAATATTAAGGCGATACTATGAACCAATCAACCTTTAGAGAGAGTGTAGAGAAGATAGCTAGTGATTTTATGACTGCTGGTACAACAAGATACCTATCAGAACTTGTAGAAGCTATTACCCTCGCTCACGAAGAAGAAGTTAAAAAGGCTAGACGAGAAGCAATACTTGACATCTATGAGCTATATTCAGCAAAAGATTTTGAGAACGCAGACAGAGCTGGCAGTGCTTTAGGTGAGATTGATATATTTATAAGTGACTAC
>JAUPUA010000088.1 GCA_030917805.1 Patescibacteria group bacterium | reverse complement strand
TCAGTTGGTAATCTGCACGGTAGTTATCCTGCCCCAAAACAGCTCAATCTCGTATTACTGCAACAAGTTTGTGATACCTTGCCATGTTCGGTTAGCCTGCATGGTGGTTCAGGAACCCCCCTTTTCTACTTTGAAGAAGCTGCCAAAATTGGAGTCAATAAAATTAATATTAATACCGATGTCCGAATTGCTCACCGAAAAGCACTAGAAAAAGCCTTAGAAGAAAATCCAGATGAATACTCTGTAATGAAATTAATGAAAGTAGTAGAAGAAGCTACTCAAAAAGTAATCGAAGAAAAAATCAAAGCCTTCGGCTCAGCTGGCAAAGCTCTCTAACATAAGTCGGTTCTAGGGAAGGTCAGGGTTCTCGGGTGCAGGTCTCGGGTCATCAATTCGACCAAAAGCAATAATTGCATTTAAGATCCTTCTACTGGAGGGTCCGGCAACTTCTTCGTCATGGCTATGTGCCATAGCAGCAGTTGAATTATCTACACAATCTAGTCCTGTTATGTGTTCTGAGTTGTCACTTTCACCTAAATTTCTAGCCTTAGGTTTTGCAGACTTCATTGCTACATTGCTAAGTCTATGAGCTACTTGAGCTTTTGGAGGTTTTCCGACAAACTTGCTTTTTGTATTTGCATTTGTTTTCGGGAACCTATTTCTTATAATGCTTGGCATTGCAAACAACGGACCCCTGTTTACTGCAATAGCAATCGCACTCAAACCAAAAAAAGCCACCGTAGGATTATGATGTTGAGATAAAAATTCACCTGTATTTTCTACTACCTGTCCATATGGACCTAGATCACCAACATCCATAGCTATCCTCGCAATGTGTCCAGGCTCTTTAGCCTCCCCGTACGCTAAGGTTCCCATAGGAACCGCAACAGCTGTTCTTATAAATCCATGTCTTAAACTCATAACTTTACTTTATTTCTCTAATTTAACTAAATATTACATTATAGCAGTATAGATATAAGATGTCAAATATAATGTTGCTTGAATCAGTTATTAATCAATGAATTCTGTGTCTAAATTTGGATCAAACTCTTCACCGTTGTTACTCGAAGTGCACGCTGCCGTTCCTACGGCTAGAGTTATTGCTAATACTACAGTCGCAGTTAATCTTGCTGCCTTTTCTTTGAACCTAAACTCCATCTAATATTTATCTATTGTTACCTGGCTCTAATCTAATTTCTTCTAATACTTTAAGTGTCGCAAAGCTTGTCTCTGGATCAAAACCTTCTGCAGTCCAGGGCTCTGGATCTCTGGCCATCTCACTCGCATCTTTTCCCAATATATTTAATATTTTAGTTCTGAATACTGATGCAAGTCCGCTTTTCCTACTTCTTTCGTGGGTTAGTTCTGAAGATATATCAATTCCACTTGTTTGTGTTTCCATGATGAGAATTATCATACTCTCATCATTTTATTCTTGCAAGCTTAAACTCTAAGCTTAATTAACGGGTTCAATCAATAAAGGAGTGCTATACTATGAGGTTAATATGAACTTCCTTTTTTACGACCTCGAAACTACTGGACTTAAGCCTGGGCCTCATAGGCCAGTTCAATTTGCAGCAATTCTAACAGATCATAATCTAAAAGAGCTTAAAAGAGTTAATTGGGTAATTAAGCTTAGCTCAGAGATCTTGCCAGACCCATACGCATGCTTAGTAACCGGAATAACCCCACAAAGTACAAAAGAGGGCATGAGTGAGCCGGAATTCCTTAAAAAACTTCACGAAGAACTTCTTTTACCTGGTACTGTAGTCACTGGCTATAACACCATCCAATTTGATGATGAGTTTATGCGCTATACACTGTGGCGCAACTTCTACGATCCATATGAGTGGCAATGGAAAGAAGGACGCTCTAGATGGGATATTCTAACCCTGGTTAGAATGACTCGCGCACTCAGGCCAGAAGGAATCGAGTGGCCGTTTAAGCCAGACGGAAAACCAATTAATACTTTGGGTGAGATTGCTAAAGCTAATAAACTTGAACATACCAGTGCCCACGACGCCCTTAGTGACGTTGAGGTAACTGTAGATATCGCACGTCTTATAAAAGAAAAAGCCCCTAAACTATTTGACTTTCTACTAAGCTTAAGAGATAAAAAGGTCGCAGAGAGCTATTTAGATCTCGAAGCACCAAAACCAGTCGTACATACCACCACTAGGTTCCCGAGTGAGAACCTACACACTAGTGTTGTCTACCCACTTTGTCCAACTCCAGGAAGAGCAGGTGGGGTTTTAGCATACGATCTTCGCCACGACCCATCTGAGTTCTTTACGCTTTCTTCTGCACAGCTTAAGCGCCTTACCTATACAAAAAGAAACAGTCTCGGGGAGTACGAAGAAGAAAGGCTACCGGTTAAAATGGTTCAATTTAACAAATGCCCAGCTCTTGCACCACTTGAGGTTCTAACACCGCCGACTGCGGCGAGAATTAATCTAGATTTAAAAAAGATTCAAGCCAATTTAGCTAAGCTTAAACAAGGTTTACCTGCTTTTTCTCAAAAAGTTTACGAGGCCTATAAACCTGAAGATGGTAAATTTCCACCTAAAGATGATCCTGATCTCTCGCTCTACGATGGCTTCTTAAATGATACAGATAGAAACTTAAGTTCTGCGGTGAGAGTCGCAAAACCAAAAGATCTTAAATTAGAGCTGCTTAAGTTTGAAGATGGCAGGCTTACTAAACTCTTAACCCTATATAAAGCAAGGAACTTCCCAGATCAGCTTACCGAAAACGAGGCGAAAACTTATCAAGAATACAAAATGAATAAGATAATAAACGGAACTTCAGCAACTCCTCCTTTAGAAGTCTATCTCCAAGATCTAGATAAGCTCTCCAAAACAAAACTATCAAAAAGTAAGTTAAGCTTAATCAATGACCTCAAAGATTGGGCCCAGCAGAGTTCAAAATAGATAGACATATTCTCAAATCCATAAAGACAAAAACTTAAGTCTGGTATATACTAGAAACTGTAAGTAAAAGATTATCTTATTGGAGGCATCATATGGTTGAAGTCAAAGGAAAACAATTTAGCAACAAACAAGTTAAGCTTGGAGTTCTCGGAGCAGTTCTAGCCCTACTATTAATCTGGGTAGTTGCTGGGTATAACAGTTTAGTTAGTGCAAATCAAAAAGTAGAAAGTAGCTTTGCAACAGTTGATACACAGTACCAAAGACGTGCAGACCTTGTTCCAAATTTAGTTAGCACCGTAAAAGGAGCCGCAGATTTTGAGCAAGAAACACTAACTCAAGTTGTGGAAGCACGCGCTAAGGCTACACAAATCACAATTGACCCTTCTAAAGCCACTCCACAGCAGCTACAAGACTACCAAAACGCCCAGGGAGAAATAAGTCAGGCTCTAGGAAGACTACTTGCAGTAGCCGAAAGTTACCCACAACTTACAGCAACAAAGAGTTTCCAAGATCTTCAAGTACAGCTTGAGGGCACAGAAAATAGAATCCAAACATCACGTGCCGACTATAACGATACTCTTCGCGCCTATAACACTAAAGTAAAAAGATTCCCAACAGTTATTCTTTCTGGTTTATTCAACTTTGAACAAAAGCCATACTTTGAGGCTGTCAATGGCGCAGAAAATGCTCCAGCTGTAGAGTTCTAGCCAGAAAGCTTCTCTAAAAAGAGACTCGGTTGTTGCTAGATATGAAGAATAAAAAGACACTATTTGCGCTATTAAGCTTAATCTTAGGCCTAAGCTTATTCGGTGCCGGCCAATCTCAGACATTTGCACTTGATGTTCCAAAAGCTCCAAACTCTGGCTATGTCTTAGATTCCGCAAACATTCTCTCAGAAGAAGATGATTTAAGCTTAAATAATCAAATTCAAGCCTTAAGAGATGAGAGTACTAACGAAATTGGAATCTTCACTTCTCCAGATCTAGAAGGTGAAGATCCTGCCCAATTTTCTGTAGAAGTCGGCCGCGCCTGGGGCATCGGTACAAAAGACTATAATAACGGGGTAGTAATTATCGTTTCGTTGACTAACCCTAAAAGAATCTTTATCGGTACTGGTACGGGCCTTGAGGGCGCACTCCCAGATGCACTTGCTGGTCAGATCTCTCGAGATGAGATTGCCCCTAAGTTTAAAGAAGATAGATATTTTGACGGCTTAAGTGCAGGAGTCAGTGCAATATCTCTAGCAACAAAAGGAGAATACAAAGCTCCCGAGAAAAAGTTTAAACCAAATGGAGATTTCGTTATTGGGGCAATTGTTATGGCTTTTGTAGTTATTCAAGTTATCGCAAGTATTATGGCTAGCTCAAAAAGTTGGTGGTTGGGCGGAATCTTAGGCTTAATCTTCTCATCAATAATTGCAGCTATTACAACCTCAATTCTGGTATTTGCACTGACCGGTTTTGTCTTAATTCCACTAGGCTTAATTTCAGATTACTTCCTATCAAAAAACTACAAGAAACATGCCGAAAAAAAGAAGCATGATTCAAACTACATTATGCCTTGGTATCTTGGTGGCGGAGGCTCAAGCTCCGGATCGGGTGGAGGCTTCGGAGGCGGTGGATTCTCAGGTGGTGGAGGCTTCGGAGGCGGTGGCGGAGGCTCAAGCTGGTAAAATAAGAGATAATGTCAAACACAATAACAAACGAGACGCTAATCGACGTATTTAAACCACCAGAGTTTGAACCTTATGCTATCAAACCATTTAAGCAAGCCGTAATTGATGGAGAATGGATTGGAGTGGTCAATATTTGGCTAGTAAGAGAACATAATAATAGGCTAGAGGTACTGTTTCAAAAAAGACCAGATAATTCATATTTTGCTGCAGGTCTATTCGACGTAGCGGTTGGTGGGCACTATGTGCAAGGTCAGTATGAAAGTGGCGAGCATCTGCTTGAATCAAAAGAAGAGCTTGGGATCACACTGGACAAGAAAAAAACATATAAGCTAGATCGTCGTCTTGTTGCTCTTATAAACCAAAACACAGGCAGAGAACGGAAGCTTGTCTGTGATATATACCTTTCGATTTTAGAACCTTATGACTCTAAGCTTAATACACCTGAAGACGAGGTAGCTGGATTAATGTGGATAGAAGTTAATGATCTGATTGATCTTTACGACAACGCAAATAAAGAGTATACAGTTAAGGGTTTTGATAACAAAGGTAAAAGCACTGAGTACTTGGTATCAAGCTCGAGCTTTATTTCTAACTTTGATGGTTATCATCAAAAAACTGCAAGGTTAATAAAACTCTGGCATGATGGACATATTAAGCTAGAGCCATTTGCCAAACCCACTCAACCAAGCTAAACTTAATAAATATGCAGTGGCAAAAGAATCAAGATACCCACATAGTTCGCTGGTTGCGAAGAAGAACTTTAGTGTTTAATGCAAAGCAAGCTATTGGGAGTAGAATCTGGGCGAAGTCATTCATTCTAGATTCAGATGGAAACGTCCATGATATCTATGAAGACGGTAAGCTTTCTTGCTCTACTTTTATCTCGGGCATATTGAGAATGAATAATCTTTGGGATGATCAAACGGTAGCGAACACAAGCTCGCTTATTCAGAAATTACCACAAAATGGTTGGGAACTAATAGATGAACCACGCATTGGATGTCTAATAATCTACGAAGATAACAAACTGCACAGAGCGTGGGCTACAAAGCATATAGGAATCTTAGTCGATGATGATCTTGTAGTTTCAAACAGCTCAAATGATGAACCTTATGTAATAAGATCTCATCCAATTAACTACATGAAGATGGCTCATGGGGATTGGAGAAAGATCGAAGGATATTGGTGGCATAAAGATTTTGAAGATGACGATCTCTTTCATATGAAAGAAGACGTATTTACCAGAACCGAGACTCCAGTACATAAATTTGAAAAAAATACCTAAGTTTGCTAAAATATAACTAAACAGAAACCTTGCCGAGCTTCGAAAAAAGCCCGGCTTTTTCATTGAAGAAAGGAAATAACATGAAAAGCCTAAAATTAGACCAAATATCAGAAGCCCTAAAAGCCTTAGCACAAGAAAGAAACCTACCCGAAGAAACAATTTTCTCAGCAGTAGAAAACGCCTTCGCTGCCGCCTGGAGGCGTGACTGCGGAGAACGTGGTCAAAACGTCTCAGCAAATTTTAATATTAACTCTGGTGATTTAGAGATCTTCGTAAATTACGATGTAGTTGAAGAGGTCGAAGATGAGCTTACTCAACTTACGGAAGAAGACGCTAAAAAGATCGATAAGAATGCCAAAGTTGGATCTAGCGTAAGAACCGCTCAGGAAGTCCCAGAAGACTTCGGACGTATTGCCGCCCAAACTGCAAAACAAGCAATCATCCAAAGCCTAAAAGAATCTGAGAGTAAGATCATGGTTGATGAGTACAAAGATAGAGTTGGAACGGTCATTGCTGCCAGTATTCAACGAGTTGAATCACGATTCATTAAGGTAGATCTTGGCCGAGCAAGCGCACTAATGCCAAGAGAAGAACAGGTACCTGGCGAGCGCTACAATATGGGCGAAAGGCTTAAGTTCTACATAAAAGACATTGACGATGAAGGTAGAATCCCAACCATGATCGTTTCACGTT
Source organism: Patescibacteria group bacterium (assembly GCA_030917805.1). GTDB lineage: Bacteria > Patescibacteriota > Saccharimonadia > Saccharimonadales > HK-STAS-PATE-42 > HK-STAS-PATE-42. The sequence goes on along the minus strand of JAUPUA010000088.1, from coordinate 122 downwards.
CTTGCCCAGAACTAGTTATAGAGTTATTTAAACAAGAGGTACCAGAGATAAATGATGGGGCAGTCCAAATTAAGGGAATAGCCCGTGCTGCAGGTTTAAGAACTAGATCGGAAGAGCACACG
>JAUPUA010000062.1 GCA_030917805.1 Patescibacteria group bacterium | reverse complement strand
TAAATAAAACCACCCCAATTACCTCGAATTGTTCTGTAATCGTGCTCAAACCGAGAGAAATTATGCTCTATCTTCTTTTTTCGAGCTGCAGTTAAAATATTAACCCTCTTTCTTCTGAAGTAGTTTAAAACTATTTCTAACCTCGACATTAAAAAGAAAACAAAAGTCTGAATACCATGCTTCTTCTCTAGCAAGAACCCTGCTACTATAAATAGCAAGACTACCCCAAAAGACAGTCCGCTAGCCGCCAGAACCACAATATTACTCACGTCGTTCGTAAGCGCGAGCAATAAGACTCCCAGTGCAAGTACAGGTATAAAGCTTGCCAGTACTATCCCCCACCTTATAGTTTGGGCCATCGTGCTTCTAGCACCTCGAACCCCAAAAGAGCGCATCCTAAGGCTAAAGTATCCAAAGCCACTTATTCCAGCTGATGGAAACACATAGTTAACAAAGCTTAACTCTGTAGAAAGCTTATACATATCCCAATACCCAACCTTTTCGCCAAGCAGATTGAAGGTTTCTTGATACATTCTGGCATAAGCATGATAGTTAATGACCTGTAGAGGTAGGAATAGCAGTAACCAGTAAAGATTTGCATTTTCCAACTCATCAACTACACCCCTTAAATCATCCCTGGCCGAATATATCACTAGACCTAGTATTAGTAGAGTTACAAGGTTAAGTATTATTTTTAATCTTTTACTCTTCATCTTTTTTGCTTACCCTTTTTACTGGCGCCCACCCTTAGCCCCTCGTGAACAGCATCCACCATTTCGCTAATACTCGCGCTAGATTTTATAAGATAATCAATCGCCCCAAGCTCTTCAGCCTTAGCCTTATATTCTGGTCTATCTAACCCACTAACCATTAAAACTGGTGTTTTATAGCTCTTCGGCTTGCCTTCATTTAGGGTTTCCAGCACACTAAGCCCTCCAAACTTAGGCAACATACAGTCCATAATAATCATATCTGCTTCAGCACCAGAGAGCCATCTCAAAGCCTCTTCGCCATCATAAACCACTGCCACATTAAACCCCTCTACCTCTAATCTAGCCCTGTAAACCTCCGCCAAAGCAACGTCATCATCCACAATTAAGACAGTCTTTTGGGTGTCTTCAACTTTGGCTTTATTTCGATCTTCCTTTCGCTCTCCCCGCTCTTCTCTAAGGCTTGAAACTGGATTTTGCATAAGTCTTATTATAGCTTTTTATGAGGTATATTAGCTAGAGAGGATGACTTCCTTAACTCTAACTAGAGACTAGTTCTAGAGCCCGCTGCCTCTGAGTATCAACAGCCGGATCGGCACCCTCACTTACCTTAACTACTGGCTCAATTCCTTCTTTATCGATTGTCTTACCCTTTGGGGTAAACCAGTGTGCAATCGTAATCTTAACTCTAGATCCATCAGAAAGCTCAATCATATCTTGTACACTTCCCTTGCCAAAGGTCTTCTGACCCACTAGCCTTACACCACCCTCTTCACTTAAGGCTGCAGCTAGAATCTCGCTCGCTGATGCGCTCCCTTCATTAACTAAAACTACCAGTTGGTTACCAGAATTAAGATCTGCACTTGGGTTACTAGAAGTCCTTTGAACAGAGACCTCTCTTCCTCTGAACCGTTCTGAAAGCACTACTTTAGAATCTAGCCAGATCCCAGCTACTTTTACGGCTTGATCTACATAGCCACCACCGTTATTTCTTAGATCTAGAATAATTCGGTTCACACCTTGACCCTTCAATTTAGAGACTGCATCGCTGGTTAGAGCATAAGTGTCTAAACTAAACTGGCTTATCTTGATATAGCCTACACTATCGCTAAGCTTCTCGTATTTAACACTATCGACTTTAATGTCATCTCGAGTTATTTCAATATCTTTGCGTGTGCCGTCACTAACAACTGTAAGTTTAACTTTAGAGCCTGGCTCACCCCTTATTTCTGAAACTACAACCTCCACACTCTTTCCTTCGGTAGATTTACCATCCACCTCTAAAACGGCATCTCCAGCCTTAACACCTGCCTTTGCCGCCGGAGAGCCGTCAATTGGAGCAATCACTACAATCTGATCTCCCTTTTTACCAATCTCAGCCCCAATCCCACTAAACTGACCGTTTAGTGAACTATTAAATTGTTCATACTCCTCTTTCGTAAAGTAAGTTGTGTAAGGATCACCAGTCGATGCAACCAGACCTCGCCTTATCCCCTCAACAATTTGTTCATCTGTTAGGTCGCCATCAAACTTATCTTTAAGATTTGTATATATTTCTTCAAGATCAACTTTTATATTTCCACTCACTCTTACTGAAGATCCACCACCCTTTAACCAACTCGGCAAAGCAATACCGCGCGACTGATATCCAAAAGCAAAAAATACCAGCCCAAAGAGTGCAAAACCTAGTAATCTACGGGCACTACTAGATCTAGAACTATTCGATCTCAAACCCTGCGTACCATTATTAGTTGATCTCTGCATCTATAGATATAATTCTACGTTAAAAGTGAATAAAGTACAGCCCGCTTGCAGCTACAGATAGAGTCATTTCACTATATTCACCGCTTATACCGTAATTGTATTGACTTACAAGTATTGTCCCATCATTATTTACCCTCTCCACATACATTGCATGACCATAGTACCCATACATACTAATAGCAACATCTCCTTTCCTTGGGTTAGTAGTATCAAAAGGAATCCCATCATTTGCGGCGTTATCCTTCCAGCGATTAGCGTTTCCTCTACCACCCCAATAAGGCATATGCCTTCCACTTTGCCAAACCTTAAAAGCGGCATAGCTTACACATTCTCGGCTATACATTCCCCAATCATCAACACGGCTATCAATCGGAGGTATGTCCCACTTGGCAGGATATCCTCCATTTAGCACGCCTGAACTAGAGACAAAAGACAGACCATACAATGGTTTGAGTTTAGATGAGTTAACACTACGCTGCTCGCTCCTAAGTCTTGCAACTTCAGCGTTATCCATACTTATTTGGTTCTGGTATGCATCCTCTCGTCCGTTAGTCTCAACTATGAGTTTATTTAGGTCATCAGCTTTTATCTTTAGATCAACCCGCATATTTATTTGATCACGCAGCAAATTACCAACCTCTATCTGCTTCTGCTCCGCCTCAATCTTAAGTTCTTGGACCTCACCAGTAAGTTTTGTAATTTTATTCTTTACTCGATCACGGTACTCCTGCTTATCAACATAGTCACTAAGGCTACTGCTACTTGCTAAGATCTCTAAAGAACTTATGTCACCCTCAACATAGATCTTTTTAATTGAATCCGCCAAAAGTGCCTTATTTTCTTTTATCCTAGCTTCTGCAATTGCAATCTGCTCATTCAATCTATTGTTCTCGGCTTCATTGGCATCTATCTTTGCCTGTAAAGTAGAGGTCTCCAACTCAATTTGTTGCATTTTATTCGCGAGAGTATCACCTTGTTCTTTAAGCTCTTGGATCTTCTTCTGATTATCTTCAATCTTCTTATTTAGCTCAGCAATCTTCTGGTTATTAGCGTTGGCAAAAACAGTGTTATCTGGGGTCCTTAGCGCAGGAACAAGCACAAAAACAGCCAAAGCCAAGCCCACCATTACGATACTTTTAGCTTTAGCTTTACTGTTCTTACCTTTGGTACTTTTTTTCATAATTTTTATTTTTGCACCCTGTTCTAGCTCTAATTAGAAAGCTGAGCTAATATACATAACAATCTTACCAACTCTGGACCACCAAAATCAACAGGCTTATGCTAAAACAAAATGTAGTTTACACAACCTTATCCAAGGACTACTTCAACATCTGGATAGTCCTGCGAAACATGGGCCAATAACAAGCCTCTGTGACACATTTCATGAGTAGGTTCGATACAGAGAGCCACGATGTTACCTTCTGTAGCACGCCTTACTAACTCGGCCAATTTATCTATGGTAGTAGGATTCTCCCTCAAGCGTACAATGTATAAGTTGGCAAATTCATCCCACCCAATATCGTGCCTATAATAAGCACCTATCGCCTTTTCATTGGGTCCAAGCTCAGTCCAATGATCATCAAATCGATCAGGTGTAATTCTAGGATCAGCGTTCTTACCAGAATTATCGGTATGCCTGCTCATCACAGATATTAAAGTTTCACCAGGCTGACGCTCATGGCTCAAAATACAACCACCTCTCAACATAGCAAATGTCTGCTCCCTTTAAGAGTTCTTAAACTTAACGTACTTTCTAATTGCAAACTGAGCGGCAACTACACCGATCATAATACCGATAAGTGTCACGATTAAACCAACTAAAATACTATTTTGGGTAAAGAAGCTGATATCTCGTGCGATATCACCTGCCCAAGCTTTTTGCGTAATGCTAAATACTGTGAGACGCATAATAATATAGGTGAATAAGCCTGCGATTGCACCATAAGTTGCGGCCTCCACTAAGAATGGCCCTTTAATATAAATCTTATTAGCGCCGATCAACCTCATAATCTCAATTTCATCACGCCTGTTAAAGATTGCCAGCCTAATTGTGTTTACAATAATCAAAACTGAAACGGAGCCTAAGATTAAACTCGCCACCATACCAATCTTACGGATAGTAGCCAGAGCATTAGCGATATTCTTTGTTGCCCTAAGTTTATCTTCTGAAACCTCACTCTCTTCGGTTAGATCGTTAAATTCAGATGCCTTCAACTTCCCCTGAATCGAATCTATATCATCAAAATTATCAATCTTAACCGAAAAACTAGCTGGTAAATCTACACTATCACCCGCTACTTCTAAAGATTTGAGGCTTTCGGGATTATCTTTATTAAGCTCTTTATATTCTTCTAATGCTTGGGTCTTATCCTTATAATCAACACCTCGAACCCCATCAATACTTTTGATATAAGCCTCGAAAGCATTCTTTTGGTCATCTTTAACATCGGTTTTAAGATAAAGCTTAATCTCTACCTTCTCTGCGAGCCTCCCAACCTGCTTGCCATAGACTACAAAAGATATAACCGTTAAAAGCCCCACAGCCAGAGTTGCAGTCATTACTAAAATAGCCGCCGATGATAACCAAGAGTTTCTAAAGAACCCGGTAATACCAGAGGTAAAGATCCTCTTTGCATTAATTAATCTAACTTCTCTACCAAATATCATCATAGTGAGCTAACCTTTCTTGACCCAGTAGATTTAGCATCTGGCTCGTCAGAAGAACCGTCGACAGATTCATCATCCTCTAATCTAAAGCCCACTCTATCACTGACTACTCGGCCATGATCAAGTTTAATCACTCTTCTATTAAGTTTTGCTAGAATCTCTTGGTTATGAGTAGTCATTATTACGGTTGTCCCACGCTTGTTAATTCTTTCCAGCAGCTTAACGATATCCCAACTGTGTTTTGGGTCTAAATTACCAGTTGGCTCATCAGCAATTAGGATTTTTGGTTGCCTTACTACAGCCCTTGCAATTGCCACTCGCTGCTTCTCACCACCAGAAAGCTGATCTGGATAGTTCTTTTCTTTACCTGCGAGACCAACAAGCTCAATGACCTTAGGAACGGTATTCTTTATCTCTTTATTGCTCATCCCAACAATCTCCATCGCAAAAGCAACGTTTTCAAAAACTGTTCTTTTCGGCAGCAATTTAAAATCTTGGAAGACAGTCCCTACTTTTCGACGGAGCAGCGCAATATCCTTTTCTTTAAGATCTGCATAGTCTACTCCACCCACTACGATCTTTCCACTCGTTTCCTTCTCTTCACGAGTCAGAAGCTTTAAGATTGTCGACTTCCCTGCTCCACTTGCCCCTACTAAGACCACGAACTCTTTTGGCTCAATAAAAAAGGAGACCTTATCTAAAGCCACACCTTTCTTACCATACTTCTTGGAAACTCTATCTAAAAGAATCATATATTAACTCTCATTCTACCAAACAGCTTAAGCTTCACCAAATAGCGATTAAGCAGCCATTAAATCAAGTTTAAAGAATTCTCCCTCCTCCACTCTTCCGGCTGCATAATCTAATACAATCCTGCACACCCTCCTTGCATCTTTTTCTCCTTTTGGTTCACCCTGTACATATACGTCGCCTCTAAAACCAGGACCGTCTAGCTCGAAAACCGAACCTTTTTCAGAACTCCTAAAGAACTCATACACTCTTCCTCCTATCCGAAAGAAGTATTCAGCATCAGACGGGTTACCCTCTGGACGTTCTACAATACTAGCAGAAGCGAATATATCCAGTAACTCCGCATCAATATAGGCAGGGTCTTCCATGCCATCAAACTGCAATTGAGCATATTGGGCTTCCGTAAGCATCTTACTCGGTCTTTTTAATCTCTTCCCGAACTAACTTCTCTACTTCTTTAGCAACTTTCGGATTTTCTTTAAAGTAGTCTTTGGCTGCCTCTTTACCCTGAGCGATATTCTCACCCTTATAGCCTACCCAGGCTCCAGATCGGCTCAAAATGTCATACTTCAGACCTAGATTCAACAAATCACCATAGTAGCTAATTCCTTCGTTATACATGATATCGAATTCTGCCACCCTAAATGGCGGTGCAATCTTATTCTTTACCACCTTAACCTTAGTCTCATTACCAATGATGTCATCCCCATTCTTAATTTGTGCTGCTCGACGGATATCGAGACGGACTGAAGCATAGAACTTAAGTGCATTACCACCAGTGGTAGTCTCTGGGTTTCCAAACATCACCCCAATCTTCATTCTGATCTGGTTAATAAAGATTACAGTTGTATTAGATTTAGAGATAATCGCCGTAAGCTTACGTAAAGCCTGGCTCATCAACCTTGCCTGAAGACCCATGTGGCTATCTCCCATTTCACCGTCAATCTCTGCCTTTGGCACCAGTGCCGCAACGCTATCTACAACAACTAGATCCACTGCACTAGATCTAACCAGAGTCTCAGCAATCTCAAGCGCTTGCTCACCGGTATCTGGCTGAGAGACAAAGAGGTTTTCTACATCAACGCCAAGTTTCTTAGCATAAGATGGGTCCAGTGCATGCTCTGCATCAATAAATGCGGCCGTACCACCCTTTTTTTGAATCTCGGCAATCGCATGAAGAGTCAAAGTTGTCTTACCAGAAGATTCCGGCCCATAGATTTCTATAATTCTACCCTTAGGATATCCACCACCAAGGGCAAGATCTAAACTTAAACTACCACTTGGGAATAGCTCAACCTCTGCTGAGTGCTTATCACCCATGCGCATAATACTTCCTGCACCGAACTGCTTTTGGATCTGATCCATCGCCATATTAAGCGCCTGGCTCTTAGCATCAGCATTCTTCTTATCATCCTTCGGATCACTCTTCCCTGCCCTCACCACCGGATCTTTACCTGCACTTTTAGCCATATAGAAATCTCCCTATCATATTTACTTAAGCTTAATTCTAATAGACTAAGCGTAAACATAATAGAACCAAAATCACATCAAAAAACCCAGCATAGATGCTGGGTACTAGAAACAACCTATACATAAAAATATCTTATGCTTAAGTGTCAGACTCTAACCTAGATCTTTCCTGTGCTATATTCTCAACGGCTTGACCATTAGGATAAGCAAAACCCCCACCACTACGAGAAATCTCATCACCGCCTCTTCCCATCATTGTCATAATATCATGATGACTCTTCTCTGCTTCACTAAGCTTTTTCATCCTACCCTCTTTAGTATCGCTAGCTACGACAAGATCGTCTTTATCTTGTTCGGGATAATCAACTTCAACTCCATTACTTCGAGCATCTTCAATTGCAGCTTGTTTATACGCAGCATCATTATCTCGATACCTAAAACCTGCACCAGATTTTGCAAGCGCTACTTCTGTTTCATGGTGGGCTGCACTCTTATTGGCTCTCCACAATTGATCTTCTAGGCCATCAGTACGATGCATCAGCTTACTAACTACTCCCTTAATACCTCTCAATCTTCTTTCCGAACTAGTCTTTACTGTATTAGCCCTGTCCAATTGCTTTGCAGCCTCAGCAACCCTAGTAACATCCATACGTGCCTGCTCCTGAACATCTACCCCATCAGTTGTTATTATTGTTTCGTTCTTTAATTTTGTTTCCATTTTTGTTTTATTTATTTTTACTACTCCCAATACTAGCATAAGCTCAATACAAAAGTCAAGCATTATAGCCTACTAATCCTCTTCTGTACCTGTTATAATAATGCTTAAGAATAAATATTATGCCAAAGAACGTAACAAGCTACATCTTCTTTTTAGGCCACCAGCCACACCTCTCGCTTGCCGAGCTAGAGTCTGTTTTTGGCGAAGATTCCATTAAGGAAATCCAGGCAAGTTACGCGATTCTAGATCTAGAAGACGAACCCAATATTGATAGGCTTGGAGGCACCACAAAGATCTCTGAAATCACCAAAACCACCAAAATTGATCAAAATCCGGAAAAACAAATCTTAGATTTAATTTCAGAGCAGATCATTGAACAAAAAACTGA
>JAUPUA010000005.1 GCA_030917805.1 Patescibacteria group bacterium | reverse complement strand
ATTTAAGTTTAGATGATCAGTTAGAGTTGGGTCTTGTAAGTATGGAGGATCTAGAGAAAAATGAGGGTCAAGTCAGTTTGCTGGGTGCGTCAGAGAAGACTCCAGAGCAACATAGTCAGCTTTCTGAGGCGCAAGGGATTGATGATTCTTACGGAGTCCAAGAGCCTGCAGATCAAGGACTAAGTTCTAATAAGGATGCACAAGAAGCACCACTTTGCTTCAACTGCGGAAATATAACGCAAAGAGCTGGAAGCTGTTATGTGTGTACAGCATGTGGCAGCACAAGTGGTTGTAGCTAGTAATAAGCCCTCTCCCTTGGGAGAGGCTAGGTGAGGGGTAAATCAATTAAGTTAATTTAAGAAAAGGAAAACTTTATGGGTGAGCAAACTAAAATGACTATTCAGGGTGCTTTAGCGGGGCTGGGTGCTGACTTGGATTTAGATCAGGTCGCTGCTAAAAAGAGACTAGAGAGATCTTTTGAAGGTCTGGAGGAGGTTGTGCCCGATGATCCATCACAGCTATCCGTATTGGGTGGAACTATTGCTGAATTTGGAAAAGATGCTTGTGCTATCTTGGACGAGGAGGGCCTTCACCCTGATAGCGGAATTATACGCTGGTAGTGTATAATTAGATCTAGTAAAAGCGTTTCTCCCTCGCTAAAGCTTCAGGAGAATAAGTGGCTATCAACCACGAGCTAGCAGAAAGAACAGTGTTAAGCTTAGTAGAATCTGCCGGGTAAGCCCGAAATAGCAGTTATTAAGTGTTAGAAATAGAGAAAAAGTCTCTTATTTTCTAGAAGTCAGATGGTACCGCCAAGAATATCTTGGTTCTGACAAAAGAAAGTAAGGGACTTTTTTGTTTTTATATGGAAGAAGTAACAGTGCAAATCTTAAACAAACTACATGAGACAACATACGACTCTCTTGTGGATGAATATGATGATTTCGCGTTGAAGAATAAAGATATTGTTGAAGGTGCTGTTTCTAAGCTTAAGAGGCATTTAGATAGTCCAGCAAGAGTTCTTGATGTTGGTTGCGCAGTGGGAAATATTACCTCAGAGTTGGTTGAACACGGGTATGAAGTAACAGGAATTGATATTTCTCCGAAAATGATAGCGCGCGCTAGAAAATGTGTACCTAAAGCTAACTTTATTGTTGGTGACCTATGTTCATATGATTTTGCCGATAACAAGTATGACGCTATTGTTGCTTTTGCTTTTATACATTTGTTTCCTAAGAATGAAGCAGCAAGAATACTCGAAATATTTAGGGCTTTACTCAAGCCTGGCGGTATAATTTACACTGGTACAACAGATTCAGATAGCTTTTCGGAAGGATTTGAAACAAAAGAGGATTTTGAGAATAAGTTGAAGCGCTTCAGAGTAAGATGGCCACGTAAAGACCTGGATAGCTTTTTTGATGAGAATGGTTTTGAAATTATTAAAGTTTATGAACACACAGACAAGAAGGGAAAGCTATGGTTAGATTACATTATTAAAGTTAAGGAGAAATAATATGAAGATATTAGTAGTTGGCGGAAGTTCAAGAGATGAAGAATCACGTTCAAATGTGGTTGTAGATTGTGTGTCAAAGCTTTTCCCAGAAAACGCTAGTACTTGGAAGATTGCTCAGAAACCTTTACCACTTGCTAAGCATGAGTGGCATAAGAACCCTGCCTTATCAAATGACGATAATGTGATTGGCTTTGCTAAAGAGATTGAAGAAAGCGATATCGTAGTTTTTGTGAGTCCGATTTATAATGGCTCGTATACTGCCCACTTAAAAAATGCTTTGGATTGCATGGATGGCTCAGCTCTTTTTGGTAAAACTATCGTTTTAGTCAGTGTAGGCTCTGACTCAACGGCAATTCTTCCTGCTTTGCACCTTCAAGATGTGGCTAGGACAATGGGTGGATTTGTATATCCAAGATTTACAGTGGTTAATAAAAACCAAATTGATATTGAAAAAAGATCAATTGATCAAGATATTTCGGAAAGATTAGAAGAAATTATTAGAAGTGCAATTAAGTTTAGTAAAGAAGGAGATAAATAATATGAAATTTACAGTTAGTGAGAAGAAGAAGCATAGTGAAGTTGAAAAAGACTTAGTTAAGTACTGGAAAGAAAATAAGACTTTCGAAAAGTCTGTTGAGAATAGATCTAGCGATAATAATTTTAGGTTTGATGATGGTCCACCGTTCATTACAGGCCTTCCTCACCATGGTCACCTCTTAATCTCTACTGTAAAAGATAGTGTTGCTCGATATTGGACAATGCAGGGTAAAAGAGTAGAGCGTGCCTGGGGATGGGACTGCCACGGACTTCCTGCTGAGGTAAAAACAGAAGAGAAACTCGGCATTAAAGATAGAAGTGAGATTGGTACAAGAATTAGTATTGAAGATTATGTGGCGGAGTGTCGTGCTGCGATGGTGCAAGGCAGTCAGGCTTGGAATAACACCGTCGATCGTCTTGGTAGGTGGGTAGATATGACTAAGCCGTACTACACCATGGATAAGGAGTACATGGAGTCTGTTTGGTGGGCTTTCAAGACTCTTTACGAGGGTGGAAAGATTTATGAAGGTGAAAAAGTTCTGGTTTACTGTACTCGTGATGCAACCCCGATCTCTAAATCTGAAGTTGCGATGGAAAACAGCTATAAAGAAGTTACAGACCCGTCTTTATATGTTTACTTCAAGTTAGCCGATCAATCTAAGTTCAGTAACAAATACGTGCTTGCATGGACTACTACACCTTGGACTTTGCCTGCCAATGTAGCATTGGCTGTAAATCCAAAATTGAAATACGTCGAGGTCGAGTATCAAGGAAAGAACTTAATTTTATCTAAGGATTTGTATGAAAAAGTTCTGACAGATGAGAAGCATCAGCCACTTGAATATGAGCTTGTTGGTGATTTTGATGTAAGCGAGCTAGTTGGGGAAAGATACGAACCACTTTTAGAAAATCATGGTGCGAATGCACAAAAAATAGTCGCAGGAGACTTTGTTACGGCCGAGGATGGTTCTGGCGTAGTGCATATTGCTCCGGCATATGGTGAAGATGATTTTGAGTTAGCCAAAAAGGAGAACTTGCCAGTTGTTCATATGGTTGATGAGGTGGGTAATTATGCGAGTGGTCGATGGCAGGGTAGAAATATCTGGGAAGTAAATAAAGAAATTGCAAAAACTTTGCTAGAAGAAGGCATAGCCTTGAAGATCGATTATGTTAAGCATGAATACCCTCACTGTCACCGTTGTGGAACTAAGCTGATGTATAGAGCTCATTCTAGTTGGTTTATGGATATCCAGGCTCAAAAAGACGATATGCTGGCGGCTAACGAGACGATGAACTGGGTTCCAAATTCTCTAAAGGATAAGAGATTCAAGAACATCTTACTTTCAGCTCCAGATTGGAACTTGAGCAGGGATAGGTTCTGGGCTACCCCAATTCCAGTATGGAAAGGCCAAAAGAGTGATGGAGTTGAAGTAGTTAAAACTTTTGGTAGTTATAAGGAGTTTGAAGAGTTCACAGGCAAGAGACTGGATGATTACCATCTTCCAATGGTCATGGATGTTGAGTTTGAGTTTGAAGGCGTAACAATGCAGCATATTGGTAAAGTTATAGACTGCTGGTTTGAGAGTGGTTCGGTG
>JAUPUA010000065.1 GCA_030917805.1 Patescibacteria group bacterium | reverse complement strand
ATTTTAGCTTTACCGACTTCATCAGTAATTTCTAGCATTAATTCCTCCAGCGCAATTTGCTCGTAGTGCTCACCTAATCTACTCTCTTCAGCAAGCCTGTGATTTTTTAGCCCAAGGTTTGGCTCTGTCCTTAAAGATTCTTTTAGCGCAGCTACTCTTTTATCTTTTTGTGCTTCTAACTCAGCAGTTACTTCTGCACTTAGTATCACGGTAGCTTCGTTGCGACACTCTTCTTCCGCTGCATGTCTTAAGCTGGTCGCTAACTCTTCACCTTCAGTACTATTCCTAAGCGTTTGCAGAGCCGCGGCGACCAACTCTTCTTTTATCTCAGAAGTTGCAAGTGCATCCTGCGTTTCTTTGCGGAATATGGTTCGAGCCTCATCTGCTGCCACTTCTTGTGCCTTGGAGAGCTCCTCCCCTTCAATAGCTTCTAACTCTCCTGACTCTTCTAGTTGTTGCCTTGCAGTAGCTAGTATAGAGTGGTCGCTTATGAGTCTAGATCTGACCTCTTCCCTCTTTTCATCTTTGACATCTTTAACACGAGCATCTAGCGCCTCTCCTCGGAGTTCTTCAACGAGCGCTACTTCGGCCAAGCGTTCAGCCTCCTCAGGTATGTACTGAACCTCGTACTCGTCTAATATTTCTTTGGCACGAGCAGCAATAGCTCCAGCACGCTGATAGAGATCAACTTCAGTCTGGAGAGCGTCTCTTTCAGCTACAGCCTGTTTAAATTCCTCGAGCTTATCGTTTCCAACAAATGGCATATTGTATATATTATATCAGAATATTAGTTTGCATGCAACCCTAATACTACAAGCCTATTGGAATGATGCCCACTCTATGAAATACAGAAGTTTCATTATGGCTTTGAGAGTCCCACTTGTGCCGCAGACTTACTCGTTGGATTTTTTGCCGCGCTTGGCGATGATATCTTCGGCGATATTTGGTGGAACTTCAGCATAATGATCCAGCTCCATGACAGAGTTTGCTCGGCCTTGAGACATTGAACGCAAGTCTGTGGTGTAACCGAACATATTACCAAGTGGCACAAAGGCAATTACCTCTTTGGCTCCGTAAGCATCCTCCATACTTTCGATGCGACCACGACGAGAGTTTAAGTCTCCAATTACATCACCCATGAAGTCTTCTGGGGTAGTAACTGTTACCTTCATGACTGGCTCCATAATTATTGGGGATGCTACCTTAACGACATTTTGCAGACCAATTGAACCGGCAATTTTAAACGACATTTCTGATGAATCAACATCGTGGTAAGAACCGAAGAATAGCGCGACTTTTACATCTACGACTGGGTAGCCAGCAATAACTCCGCTAGCCATTGCTTCTTCGATACCTGCTCTAACAGCGCTGCGGTATTCTTGTGGGATAACTCCTCCTTTGATTTCATCAACGAATTCGAAACCTGCTCCACTTTCTTGTGGCTCGATTCTAAGGTGAACATCTCCGTATTGACCACGTCCACCAGATTGACGCACAAACTTACCTTGTGCTTCAGCGGTCTTTTTAACAGTCTCACGATAGGCCACTTGAGGTGCTCCAATATTAGCCTCTACTTTAAACTCCCGCTTCATTCTATCGACGATGATCTCTAGGTGAAGCTCCCCCATACCACGGATAATTGTCTGGGCTGTTTCTGGGTCTGTACCTACCTTAAATGTTGGGTCCTCTTCTGCAAGACGCTGCAAGGCAAGAGACATGCGCTCTTGATCTTGTTTAGTTTTTGGCTCGATTGCGATTGCTACTGGAGGCTCTGGGAAGTCAATATTTTCAAGCAGAATCGGCTTTGCCACATCAGAAAGCGTATTACCAGTAGTTGTATTCTTTATTCCTACAATCGCAGCGATGTCCCCGGCACGGATTTCATCTATATCTTCACGCTTATCGGCACGAAGACGTACAATACGGCCTACGCGCTCTTTACTACCAGTACTGGCGTTCAAAACATACGATCCAGTTTTTAAAACTCCAGAATAAACGCGGAAGTAACAGAGCTTACCTACAAATGGGTCATTAGTAAGCTTAAATGCGAGGCCCGCGAGTGGTTCATCATCGCTTGGCTTTCTACCAATTGTTTCTTCTGTTTTGAGATCCGTTCCCCATACTTCACCTGCATCTACTGGTGAAGGTAAGTATTCAACCATAAGATCTAGAAGTGCCTGAACAATTACTCCACGACCATCTCCACCTGATACCAGGTAAAGTTCACCACTAATAACAGCTTTTCTAAGCGCAACCTTGAGCTCTTCTGTAGTGATTGAGTCTTCTCCTTCTTCTAAGAATCTCATCATTAACTCATCATCGTATTCAACTGCGTTTTCCACTAGGATTGAGCGAGAATTCTTGGCTTTCTCAAGCATATCTGCAGGAATCTCAACCTCTACGAGTTCTTTATCTGTAAAGTCCTTATAGGTATAGGCCTTCATGTCAATTAGATCGACAATACCATTAATGTCCTTTTCAAAACCAATTGGTAGATGTACTGGAATGGCCTTTTTGCTAAGTCGGGCATGGATACTATCAAGAGACTTCCAGAAATCACCACCAGTTTGATTAATCTTATTGATAAAGCAGATTCTTGGTACAGCGTACTTGTTGGCTTGGCGCCAAACTGTCTCAGTTTGAGCCTCAACTCCGCTCTTTCCATCAAAGATTACAACTGCTCCATCAAGTACTCTTAGTGATCTTTCTACCTCAACAGTAAAGTCTACGTGACCTGGTGTATCAATAATATTAATCTGCTTACCCTTCCAGAAACAGGTAACGGATGCGGCTACGATTGTGATTCCACGCTCACGTTCTTGCTCCATCCAGTCAGTAGTTGTTTCACCGTCGTGAACAGCACCAATCTTGTGGCTAAGGCCTGTTCGATAGAGTATTCCTTCTGTCGTAGTTGTTTTACCGGCATCGATGTGAGCAATAATTCCGATATTTCTAAAATCGTTGATGTTTGTTGTGGCCATAATCTTTTGGTCTATTCTTCTTTCTTATTTAGAATTGTTATTTAAATTAAAAGTCGAGATTTTTGGCTTTAAAAAACCAGGGTGAATCCCGGCAAACTTTTATACCTATTATTGTAACATAAACGGAGTATATTGGTCTAAACATAATTATCCCAATTATTGATATGATGTATGATCTAGTTTTAAACATGTCAAAGAACATACACGTTATTTATATTCCTGGACTTGGAGACGAAAAGCCACGTGGGCAGAAGCTTGCCTTAAACCTTTTTAAGCTCATAGGTATTAAATCTAATTATTTTGCAATTGGCTGGAAGGATCTTGGAACTTATCAAATAAGAGTTGAAGAGCTAGATGAGCTGATCACTAAGATTTATAAAACTCACTCGGTACATCTATTTGCTGCAAGTGCCGGGGCCTCTGCTGCCATCAATTCTTATGCTAGGAATCTCGATAAAATTAGTAGTGTGAGCTTAGTTTGTGGAAAGATTCAAAATATAGGCAAGATCCATCAAGACTATTACAATAAGAACCCCAATTTTAAGGCTAGTGTGGGTATGCTAGAGGAGAGCTTAGATAAACTAAATGGTAAGTCGAGGGCAAGAATCCTCTCAATTAGGCCTCAAAAAGACCCTGTTGTACCTCCAAAGGATACAATTATTGAAGGCGCTTACAACCTTCAATCTTTCACTATTGGTCACACCCCCACAATTGCTCACTACCTGACTATTGGTTTACCTAGAATTATTTGGTGGATCAAGAAGAATAGTAAATAGCTTAGATTTCTCTCAAATTTGAGGTATAATAGGGCCTAATCACTATGGAGAGGTGTCCGAGTGGTTTAAGGAAACGGTCTTGAAAACCGTCGTGCCGGCAACGGTACCCAGGGTTCGAATCCCTGCCTCTCCGCCAAGATTTTGTAAAATAATAAACCCCGCACATTTGCGGGTTTTTATAATTACGTAGTTAAGAGGCTGTCCAGCTTCACTCTGGCATACTTACGAATATGGGTTGATAGCCCATATCGCCTCTTAGGCTTAAATTATAGTATAGAATTAATCTGAGATGAGAGCAGTTGTTGTAAACGATAAAATGCAAATGGGTTACTCTTACGAGATAACTGAGCCGATGGGCAAGAACTTTGACCCACGCTTTAAGCCCGAGCTAACCCCAAAAGAGATGTTAGAACTCGGCGTCTTTGGTGGAAAATATATGACAGACTGCAAAGAAGAGTTCCCTCTAGATTGGTTTAAGAACGCAAAGCTGTGCCCAGAGCTTCATAATCCAAAGCTTAATTTTTTCGGAGTTAATGCATCGCAGAGTCTGGCTGTTTGGCAAGCAAATGGCTGGATTCATGAGGATGACCCCAGGGGTTGGTTTCAGTGGTACTGCAGGTATCATATGGGCCGGAGACACACAGATGATGAACGGCAGATTAAACGCTGGGTTAATATGAGGCGCCATACCAGCCAGATTAAGAACTCTTGCATGCAGGGTGACTTTGACTGTCATAGAAAGCAGCGCCAAGCAGTCTTACACTGGGCATACGATAGCCGGAGGATGTAGATACGTTTACTTCAGTTTGATCTTTTGAGTGGTTGGCGTGCGAATGCTACAGCATAAACTTCTTTAGCGCCTGCAGATTTTAAAGTTTTAGCAGCAGAATTAAGAGTTGCACCAGTTGTAACGAGATCATCCACGATGATTATTGTGTTGTCCCTAATTAGACTCAATCTAGTTGGTTTGAAGAACTTCTCAGAGGACTTCACTCTATCAGCCTTTGATGCTCCTATTTGATCGAATGAGCTGGCCCTGATTAAAAGAGTTTTATTCGGAATCTTTAGAAACTTTGCTAAGCTTACAGATATAAGCTTAGCCTGATCCCACCCACGCTGACGAACTCTTTTGTTAGCGGTAGGAACTGCAGATATGAATTTGGTTTTTAATATCACTTCCCCGGGAATACACTCCTTAAGACTCGTAGCCATAACTTTAGAGCTAGCGTGAACGTTGTTAAACTTAAGTGCTTTGATAAGATCTTTTGTTATTTTATTCTTATAGTTTGCATACCAGAATACTCCATTTAAACTCTGCTTTCGCTGACAAGCCAAGCAAATACCATAGTGTACATCTTTAGAGATCTGGCAGTTATAGCAAACTAAATCCTGGGGATTAATCTGTAGAGACTTCAGGCATTTTTGACAACAGATTTGGCCTTCATCCTGGCAGCCTAGACAGTGGTGCGGAGCAATAAAACTAAGTGCTGAATCTATCAAAGGCATAGGAAGTTTATGAACTTTGGTTTAGTGGGACCTTGCATAAATAAACATTATAGGTTTAGAATGTAGCTTAATACAAAACTTTTTTGTGAATAGAGAAAACCTAGGAGGGAGTAACAACTAAATTAGTTATGGCTAGACGAAAACAATTGCCTAATCAAGATGACAGCATACTGCTAGAGGACGACTTTGGAGCCGCTTTTTTGGATGATGAATTAGGTTTAGACATAGAAGAAACCAATTCTGAGACCAGCCAAGATAGCACTAATTCTCAGCCAGAAACAGTGGAGATAATTGAAGAAGAAACTATTGAACTAGCTGAAGAAGATGCACAGTTAGCAGTCGATCTGTTTGAAACAGAAGATAAACTAGTTCTAAAAGCTAGAATCGCTGGAGTCGATAAGAGTGATATCGACTTAGAGTTTGCCGAAGGCCTTGTGACAATAAGTGGGGTGCTGAGTAGCAATGATAGCGAAGAGATAACTCAATATCATTTGCAGGAGTGTTACTGGGGTAAGTTTTACCGACAGGTTAAGCTTCCGGTTCCCGTAAAAGAAGGTGATGAGTTTATTGACGCAGTGCTAGACGAAGGAGTCTTGATTCTTACTTTTGTAAAAGAAAAGACTGACACCGCTAAAAAGATAAAGATTAACTAAAGCACTTTTTATATTAGCCGACTAAAGCCACGATCATTCGTGGCTTTAGTCTTTTTAAATTACAGATAGGCTTTTAACGGCAGCTAAAATATGGTTCTTATTCTGGCAATCTGGAACAGTTCCAACAGTGCACCACATAATTTGAGCTATTTCCAACCCAGTGGGATTAATTTGTTCCTTTGGGGCAATAATTTTAAAGATGTACCGTTTAGATAGTCCATCATCTGTAACTAACTCAACAAATGGTAACTTGGACTGCCTTGGGGTGAGATTAAGTTCTTCTTGCAACTCTCGTATTATTCCATCTTTTGGATCCTCATCAGCCTCCAACTTGCCTCCAGGTAGCTTCCAATTGTCAGGATCATCTACTTCAGTAACAATTAGAAACTGCTGATCATTGTTGAACATTACTGCACGAACGTTATCCGCCATTATAGCTATTTTAACTTTTGTACTAGCTTATTAACTTCTGTGGTAGTTAGGGTCCTTTCGGGATGATGGAATTCTATATTAAAAGTCGTGGACTTAGTGGTTGAATCGCTTTTTCGGAAGATAGATACGGGTTTTAGGGTATAGAGGACTCCAGAAGCTTCAGTAGCCTTATTTAACTTAGCTGTGATATTAACTTCAAGATCTCTGAATAGAGTCTTTAGCGGGTCATCTATGGTGATATCTTGTGATATAGAAGGGAATTTCGAGAGAGGTTTATAGTTGGGATCTAAATTGAAGTTTTCACTTATAAAACCAAGGTCTAGTTCAAATCCAGCAGAGGCTTCTGGAAGTTTGAAATTTTTATAGACGTTTGTCGTGAACTCGCCGATTATGCCTCTAA
>JAUPUA010000003.1 GCA_030917805.1 Patescibacteria group bacterium | reverse complement strand
CAGAGCGTAAAAGCATGCCGATGACAGAGGAAGACAAAGAGATCACCGCCTACCACGAAAGTGGCCATGCTCTAGTCGGTCATGTTATGCCACACTCGGATCCTATCCATAAAGTAACCATATTACCTAGAGGAGGTGCTGCCGGGGTAACCTGGAGCTTGCCTAAAGACGATAAACATCACCAAAGCGCCAATATGATAAAAGACTACTTAGCTCAAGTGGTAGGAGGAAGGGTTGTAGAGGAGATAATTTACGGCGAAGGCAACATCAATACCGGTGCCAGCAATGACTTAATGAAGGCCACTGCTGTAGCACGAAGCTATATCGTGGAGTTTGGCATGAGCCCTAAGCTAAAAAACCTCGCCTTTAAGGAGGACAGAGATCCTTTTGATATTAGTGGGTCAGGGTCAACTAAAACATCATATTCTGGAAAGACTGCGGAAATTATCGACGAAGAGGTACAAAGACTAGTTAGCGAAGCCACAGAGCGGGCTAGAAAAGTAATCTTAGCCAACCGAAAGCACCTCGACGCACTTAAAGACGCACTCTTAAAAAAAGAAACTATCGACGAAGAAGAGATCAATAAAATCCTTAAAGACGCCAAAGCACCAAAAGAAGTCCTCTTAAGCTAAAAAGGGGCTCGAAAAAAGATCATGCAAACCGATCTTAAGGCAAGAATATTTGACTCGCTAGTAGATCTTCAATCCGGTAAGCCCATGTCTAGTTTTGACTCAGGTGTACGAGATGACATGCTAGAAGAGTTAGGTCGTGAAGCAAGCGAACTGCCAATGTTCTTCAGCCGAGATATAGCCAAATGGGAAAGAACCCGCAGGGCTACATTCTTTCCAGACGGCGCGCCGAATACTCCACGATTCATCAAAGGTATCTTTTGCGCACAAAAAAGAATCCCCCACATTACATCTACTTGCCTAAGGCTAATAGATGACTTCAACGAAGTGGCTAAAGCATCTGGAGCCGCTAACACCATACCTAGCCTTAGCGGATGGGCTCCCAATAGGATCGGTATCAACTACATGTACGGAAACCATAAATCACCAGCATTCATACCTCCCCATACAGACCCTCAAACGGAAACAGGCTTAGTAATGTCTCTGGAATTAATAGGTAGAAACGCCGGACAACTCAGCCTTATATTTGGTGCAGATAGTTGCATATACGCTGGGATAGGCGCAGAGGGACAACCACTTCATAGCCTAGAGACATACGAAGGAAGAATCAGTGTTACTGTAGCTCAATTGCTACCAAATCTACCCCCGGCATTTCAAAATGTTCAATAGAGAATATGGTTCTCAGCTAATCTCCAGGCTCTTCATCATAACTTTAAAATCAGTGATCAACTTGATTCCTTCGGCAGTGTTAAAATCCATATCCCGCACAAACTGATCCCCATCTTGGTATCCATGCCCCAAGATAAACACGTACTTACCATCTGCCCCTCGGAATGAGCACGGAGTACCAATATCCGGATTACAAAAACTCAAGCTCAAATAACCTTGATTATCATCGGAAGATCTTATAAATACCAAAAACACCGCCTGACCAGATTTAATTGTAAAAGACTCCACTACCCTAGTGACCTGATAATTAGGAATAGTTAGAAGATCGATATCTTCAGATTGCGCCCCGACCGCAGAGTCTCCAGATCTCAGTCTATTCTCAGAAGAAAGCACCCAACCAGCAGGAGTATCCAGACTTAGAGTAGATTCACCAGGAGTAGCAATTAAAACATTTTTAGTTAAAGGCGTAACCGCTGTAGCTGGGCCAGTATCATCAGCTTCATTTGCTATGCCTGAAAGTTTTTCCCCAATACTTCTTAAATCGCCCTGCAAGCTAGAAACTTTCGTATCAAGCGCCCTATTTTCTTCTTTGAGATTAACCCCAGTAGATCTTAACACCAGAACCATCATTGAGACCAGAATTAGCGAAAAGGTGAGCATAGAGATAATTGCTAGTCCAACCAGCTCTCTCTTGGTTAACTTAATACTTGGTTTTAAGAATGCCTTCATAACTATTATGCTTAAGTCTACCATCGAATCACTATTAAGCCTAAAAGTTAGCAGACAGCTTGCTTAACCGCCAACTTAAGCTGTATAATAAACAGCTAATATGACCCCCCGTCAAGAGCAAATCCTAAACAGTATCGTCGAGCAATATGCCGAGATAGCCGCCCCAGTTGGTTCAATAACCCTAGCCAAACTCTTTGGCGTATCTCCCGCAACCATCCGAGCCGATATGGCCGAGCTTGAAGAACTTGGTTTTCTAACTCAAACTCATACTTCTTCTGGTAGAATACCCACCGATAAAGGCTATAGATTCTATGTAAATGCTGTTCAAGAAGGAACTCACGCCAGTATTAATAAAGAGCTAGGAACCCACACCCAGCGCGCCCTAGAAGGTAGGATCCACTCACGTAGTCTTCCGGAGACCACCATAAAGAATGCAGTGGATACTCTAGTAGAACTCACCCAGAACCTAGGCCTCGCCACAATCGGTGATAATCTTTACCTAAGTGGTTTATCTAACCTTTTCGCACAACCAGAATTTGCCCGAGGTGTGGGGGTCAGGGAAGTCGCCAAATTACTAGACAACCTAGAGCCTTGGATGCGCGAAGCCGCACCAGGTGAACCACTCAGCGTTTACATCGGTTCCGAGAATCCCATAGGTGGAACAAGCGGCTGTAGCCTTATAATCTCTAAATTCAACAGCCCCTATTCCAAAAATAGTTATATCGGGGTGCTAGGCCCAACTCGCCAAAGCTACGCTCAAGTAATGAAGCTGGTCAAAACCACTGGCGAACTATTAGAAAAAGCTTTATAGAAAGTCCTGGCAAAATAACTTAGACTTATTAAAAGCCTATGCTTAAAAGATTAAAGAGAATCAATCCTAAAAAGAAAAGACTTGTCCAGCAATCTTTAATTGATGTGACTAAAAAAGACCAACTCCAAATTGAGAGAGATAGCAAGTTAGAGCTTACTTGGCATCAAGAAACACCTCGCTTTCAAACCAACGAAGAAATCCAAGAAGCTTATAGAATAGGTGAGTTAGTTAAAATAGGTGTGACAAAAGACTATCGACCCATAACACGTCTACTGAATTCCGACACCGACTTACAGTACCCTCCATACCTAAGACCTAATGCAAAAAAAGTATTAGACGAGCTTGCATCTATCTGGAGATCTAAAGTTAAGCATAAATATGGAAAGCAATACGATAACGCCCTTCTGCCGTTAACATTTTTAGTCTGCTCAGAGGCATACAAAAAAGAGCTTCTCAAGACAAAAGGTAAGATTCTTAACTCTCAAGGTACCCACCCAACTGGCTATACCTTTGATGTTGACGCAAGCTCCTACTACCTAAAGAAGGGGGATCAATTCTTTTCAGTAGCTGACCCAAGAAGAGATGCCGCAATAATTCAAAAGAGTACCGAGAATCTTATCAAGATTGGAGGCAGTAAACATCACACCCTAAGAACTTCCGAACCATACAATGAACATCTAACAAACTTACTTGTAGAAACTGCTAGAGAGCTGCACTCTAGTGGCAAGGCAAACGTCATATTAGAATACCCAGGCACACAGAACCAATGCTTACATATTTGCGTAAAGCCCTAGCTCACTAGCCTTAGCATCCCCAGCCTTACATTAGCATTCGACTCCAGCTGCTTAATAGCCTCTTCGGCTCGGGCAGCAATCCCAGCTAGTTGTAGAGCCTCATTTGGTCCTTTGTTTGAGGCAAGCTCAATAACTATCATCAAATTACCTAGAAAATCTTGGGCAGCATCTTTACTCGCAATATACGATTTTAGAACCTGCAACTTACCATAATCGTTCTCCACCAAAAACTTCTTTGCATCACCTAGGGTTAGAAGACTCTTTTTGCGTAAAGATTCATCGCCCAAAACCATCATTATATTGGCAGCGATTCCACCAGATTGCAGCAACAAGATATTAGCCTCAGCTTCAGTAATAGAAGAATTCTTTAA
>JAUPUA010000033.1 GCA_030917805.1 Patescibacteria group bacterium | reverse complement strand
TCGCATAACAAGATCTTCACCAGCCATCTCAGCGAGCCTAACCTTAACTTCATCAACGGTCTGGCCTCTCATATCTATAGCCTGCATAGTCTTTTCTGCTTCGTGCGATTCTAAATCTACTACTCTAACAATAGCACCACCAACCGCATCAACAGAAGACTCTAAATCCTCGTGTTCTTCTAGCCTTGGAGCAAAGTCAACTTTTGTCATTTTTATTTTTGTATTCTATAGAACTTTCACTACTATGATAGCATACATAAGCACAATAATCAAGGGTAAATTAAGCTTTACACTAGTCGATATGTTATGAAGATTGCTGAGTTTCACTAATACATGTTATAATAATACGAAATGTCAGACTTATTTAATGAACGCTTAACGTATAGTAGCGCTGGTACAAGAAGCCAGTTCTACATATTAGGTGAACATGACGTAGACAGTATACGCCCAAACAATGAATTCACAGATGAGGAAATTGCCGAGGGGATAGCTCTACCAGACGGTCGAATAGTAACAGAAGCTCCGAGAATATTACACACGGAGCTGCGCAACGGAGAGTGGGAAGATCTCTACTATCACCGGCCCGCTCTACTTCTAACAGCAGGTACTCTAATATTAGAGGCCTACCATCACGTGTATACGGAATATGTCCCCATTACCGCACAAGGGAGATCTGATGGTGGAGCGGATCTTACCGTATTTCCTCTTTTAAGATTCTCGGGCAGTCTTAAACCACCCAAGCATCCCATAGAGCGCGCACGCCTCCCAGAGGGATTCTGCAGAGCAGCTGTCGATCCAAATACAAGAGTAATACACACCGACATCCTAATGGCAGCTTTCGACCGTTTGCTTGAAGGCCAAGCAGAAGAACAGGGTCTTAAATAGATTTGGTTCTGAAACAAACTCAAGACGACAGATTCTAGCTACCTCTGTTATAATTAAGCTTAATGAAAATCCTCGGAATAGAAACATCTTGTGACGAAACTTCTGCTGGCATCGTAGAGGATGGCAATAAACTACTCGCCAATATCGTAAGAACCCAAATCGACATCCATAAAGAATATGGCGGTGTCGTCCCAGAGATCGCTGCTCGAAACCACATCGAGGTAATCTTACCGGTCGTAAACCAGTCCCTTAGAACTGCTAAGCTTAACTGGAAGGAGATCGATGGAATTGCAGTGACCAACGGACCAGGACTCATGGGAAGCCTACTGATCGGAACCCTAACTGCAAGAATGTTAGCCTTAATCCATAGAAAGCCAATCTACCCAGTTCACCATGTTTTGGGCCACATTTACGCCAATTGGCTACTCGATGATAAGCCAGAATTCCCACTAATCGCACTTATTGTAAGTGGTAACCACACTCATCTTTTTTACCTAGAAAGTCATCTTAAAGTTAAACTCTTAGGAAGAACAACTGACGACGCGGTAGGTGAGGCTTACGACAAAGTCTCTAAGCTTATCGGCTTCGGATACCCCGGCGGACCATTTATCGATAAAGCCTTCCACCGAGGTGACCTAAACTTTTTAGACCTTCCAACACCAAAAGTACCTGGAAAATACGACTTTAGCTTCTCTGGCCTAAAAACCGCAGTTCTTCGGAGATCACAAGAACTGATTGGTGAGGATTTTAGGTTTCCAAGTTGGCAAATTGCCGAAAGGTTAACCGAAGAACAAAGAGATAGTATCGCTGCAAGTTTTCAAAAGAAAGCTGTTGAGATATTGGTAAAAACTACAAAAAAAGCTTACGATGAATTTAACCCAAAATCCGTAATTATCGGTGGCGGAGTAGCAGCCAACCAATATCTTAGAGAAGAACTCCAAAAAGCCCTACCTATTAAACTTAACTACGCACCAATCGATCTTTGCACCGATAACGGTGCCATGATTGCAGCCCTCGGATGCTTTATGGCCGAATACTCCCAGCCAACAGACCCAAGAGACATAAAAACCAATCCCTCTCTCAAAATAGACTACCAAAAATAGACTTAATCAAGCTCCTTTTGAATTCTACCACTGCACCCATGCCCGAGAATTTTGAGTCGAGTAGATATAAACTTCTGGTAAGCAGGGGTGACAACTCGATTCCGCAGGGCTTGATTCTTTTTGCGAACTTTTTCTCATCAAGGAGAAAAAGTGGGATAATAAAGAGAAGAGATTGACTTCCTCTATACCATTTGCTATAATCTTAAGCACTAAATCAAACATCTCTTCAAAGAAACATCCCAAAAAGAAAATAGTCGCGATCCGTCTTTATTAAGATAATAATTACTTAATAGCGATCAATTACGATTATTAACTCTTAAAGAAAAAACACCAGAGTTTAGCGTAGAGATATATCAAAAATATATTCTCAAAAATAAGTTGTAATCGTTTATAACACTTAAAAACTCTAAGAATAATTAAAAATGGAAAATAATAACAATTTAAATCAAGAACAATCAAACCAAATTAGACCGCCGCGCCCACCTCAAAGAGGCCAGAACCAAAACAGCAGACCTAAAGCCTCAACATCTGGGCCGCTAATGAGCTCACGCTCACGCGCCATCCAAGCCTCACGCCGAACACAAGATGACGCGAACAAGGCCATCACCAGCTACAATGTTGTAGAAGGAAGACTTAAGAACGATTCAGCTGGGCCAGTTAAAAAAGACACCCTCCGCATTATCTTTTTAGGAGGAATGAACGGAATCGGAACCCATAACTTCGTGGTTTTTGAATACAATGACGACGCCCTAGTGGTAGACTGCGGAATGGACCTAACCCTAGGGAATCTTCCAGGAGTTAACTTCGGAATCAGCGACATCGA